>CALFOA010000090.1 GCA_937919795.1 uncultured Neisseria sp. | reverse complement strand
TGAGTTGCTGCCACAGTTTCAGCGTAACGTGTTGCAACAGTTTGCTGATCCAGCGCGGCCCTAATGAAAAGCGCTTTTTCATGGCTTGCAGGATAGGGCCGTTGCCGGCGGCAATCGCAATACGGGCATCAGTGCCGAGAAATTTGCTGGTGGAGGTGCTGTAAATCCACTCGTTGGTAAAACCGTCCATACCGTGAAAAGGATAGCGACTAAGCGCTGCCCAATGATCATCAATGATGAGTAAGGCATTGTGTTGGCTCAATAATTGCTGCCATTGCTGCCAACGCTCGTGGCTGTAACTCACGCCGGTGGGGCTGTGGGCGCGGGCGGTGAGAATCACGGCGGCGACACTGTCGAAATCTAGAGTAGCGGGGATAATCGCGCCTTCATCATCCATTTCGGCCGGCACCGCTTCCAGCCTCAACTGATTGAGCAATAAGAGTAGTGGAAACCAGCAAGGACTTTCCACTACTACTTTGCTGCCGGGTCGACAACGCTGCATCAAGGCACGTTCAATGATGTCGAGGCTACTGGAGAGCAACATGGCATCGGCGTGGATATGCTGTTGTTGCAGCCAGTTTTGGATAAAGGCCATCAATGCCGGATCGTCGCCATAATTGCCGACATCGGTAGAGAGTTGATAGCCGTCAAGCAAATCGGGGGGTAATTCGGGTAACAAGCGGCGGTCGATATTACCGGAGGCCAGATCAATTAAGCCCGGTGGAATGGCGGTTTCACTGTGCAATACGGGCGTTTGATCGCAAACAAAGCTGCCGCGACGGCCATCGGTTTCGATAATGCTGGCGTCGCGCAATTGTTTATAGGCTGAGGAAACGGTGTTGGGATTTACCCCTAACTCGTCGGCCAATATTCGCACGGTGGGTAGGCGGTAGCCTGACGGCCACACTTGATCGCGTATCAATTGTTCGATTGCACGGGCAATATTGACAGCGGTGGGTTCTTTGATGTTTAATTGTGTCATACAAACACATCCTTGTATTAATACAATTAATGTAATGGATTTGACACTGCTTGACAAGCCTTTTATTGTGTTGGAAGTTCTGATTTTTTCAGACAGGCATATATAGAAATGCCACCGCTTTGGCGGCAGGGCTGAGTCGCAGTATAATTAAAAACCTGTATTCATCATCAGATACGGTATTTCCCATACGCTGATGAATACAGCTTTTCACAAGACCACTGTAAATAAAACAGGCTGCACTTTATTGCTAACGCAGCCTAATTAAAGGAAGCACCATGTCCACGGAGCCGCAACAAAAGTCGCCGCAACCCAAAGAACAAGTTGTTCAGCTTTATCAGGGCGCCAAACGCATTCAGCCGAAAATGGCGAAAGGTCGTTTTGCCAATTGGCGGCTGTTGGCCATTTTGGCCACTCAATTTGTTTTTTATGTGATTCCGTGGTTCAACTTAAGCGGGCGTCAGGCTGTATTGTTTGATATTCCGGCACGCCGTTTTTATTTGTTTGGCATTACGCTGGTGCCGGGTGATTTGATTTACCTCACCGGCTTGCTGCTGGTTGCCGCGTTCGGTTTGTTTTGGTGGACCACCATCGCTGGGCGTTTATGGTGCGGTTATGCCTGCCCGCAAACGGTATATACCGAAATTATGTTGTGGATAGACCACTTAGTAGAAGGCGACCGCAACAAACGGCTGAAACTGGATAAAGAACCATGGAATGCCCGCAAAATCCGCATCAAGTTCACCAAATATCTGTTGATTTTTGCCGTTTGCGCGTGGACCGGCATTACTTTTGCCGGTTGGTTTACGCCCATCCGCCAGTTGGTGCCGGATATTTTCCACTTTAATGCCGGCGGTGCCGCGCTGTTTGCCGCAGCCTTTTATGGCTTTATGACTTGGTTGATGGCGCACATCATGCGCGAGCAAGTGTGCAAATATATGTGCCCGTATGCCCGCTTCCAAAGTGCGATGTTTGATGAAGATACTCTGATTATTTCTTACGACACCGAGCGCGGCGAACCGCGCGGTGCGCGCAAGAAAAACATGACCGAAGCACAGTTGGCCGATATGGGCGACTGTATCAACTGTACCCAATGTGTACAGGTTTGCCCGGTTGGTATCGATATCCGCGACGGTTTGCAATATGAATGTATCGGCTGCGCGGCCTGCATCGATGCGTGTGATGAAATCATGGATAAAATGAATT
>CALFOA010000089.1 GCA_937919795.1 uncultured Neisseria sp. | reverse complement strand
GTAGTACGACAAAGCGAGATAACGCTGTATCAGTTTTTTAGTGCTTTCGCTATACATCATCAATATTAGATAAAGCTGCAAACAGGCATTCCCTATATCCATGCCTGTCTGAAAAGCACAAAACATCAAACGAAAGAATCATTATGTTGCAACACCCTGTTTTTGCGATGGCGTTCCGCCCGCTTTACCCGCTGGCCGCCGTATATGGCGCCGTCTCTATTTTATTGTGGGCTTTCGGCTGGCACAGCACCGCGCAACTGCCCTCTTATTTCTGGCATGCCCACGAAATGATTTGGGGCTATGCCGGTGCCGTTGTGGTGGCTTTTTTACTCACCGCAGTAGCCACTTGGACCGGCCAGCCGCCGGTGCGCGGCGCTTGGTTGGCCGGCTTGGTCGGCCTGTGGTTGCTGGCACGCATCGCCGTTTTACTGCCTGAAGGTACTACCATCAGCGGGGTGGCTGGTACCGCCTTCTTCTGGCTGGCGGCCGCTTTAATGGCTGCGCCGGTGATCCGCAGTCGCAACGGCAACAACTACATCGCAGTGGTCGCGCTGGCGGTATTCGGTTTATCGCACGCGGTGTTTCATCTGTATTTGGCGCAGCTTTCGCTGTTTGACAGCAGCGCACTGTTCAACGGCTTGCTGGCGGGCTTATTGATGGTAAGCGGCTTTATCGGCTTAATCGGCACCCGCATCATTTCTTTCTTCACCTCGCGCCGCCTGGGCACCGACCAAGTTGCCAATCCGAAATGGACGGCTTTTGCCGCATTATTACTGCCGCTGCTGGCCGCTGTATTAACGATGTTGCAACTACTGCCTGCCGTCGCCGCGCTGTTGGCTGTGTCTGCCGGTGTGCTCGGCGTGGTGCAGACGGTACGCTGGTTTGAAAAAGGCGTACTGCGCGAACCTTTATTGTGGATATTGTTTGCCGGTTATCTGTTTGCTTCGCTGGGGCTGGCGGTGCTGGGCGTTTCGCAATGGCTGAAGTCCTACACCCTCACCAGCATGGGCGTCCACCTGATTGCAGTAGGCGGCATCGGCCTGCTCACGCTGGGCATGATGGCGCGCACGGCGCTAGGCCACACCGGCCATGCGATTTACCCACCTCCCTCCCCGGTGCCGCTGGCTTTTT
>CALFOA010000088.1 GCA_937919795.1 uncultured Neisseria sp. | reverse complement strand
GATTAACTTCGTTTAAATACCCTGAAATATAGCAATAAATGCCTGTCTGAAACCGTTCAGACAGGCATTTTATTTGATTAGCCTATGTTGTGTTATATTCAAAGTAAATTAAAAAACCATTTTTTATGCAACACATCAATATCATCAAGGTTCTGTATGTCTGCTCAACCAGCTTCTTCTGATCAAAATAAAATCGGTGTTTTTCCCTATATTATTGCCGGTATGTCGTTCATTCCATTAATCGGCGTGCTGTTTGGCATTATTGCTATTGTTTGGGGCATAATCGCCTTAAACCGAGGCGGCAAGCGATTGATAATTATCGGTTTACTTGGCATCACGTTAACCGTTACCCTTTATAGTTCGCTCTATTATTTCGGCTTTGTGAAACGCGGCGGCATTTATGACGATTTGCGCAAAGATTTGGCACAAAATAATCTCAATTCGCTGGTGCAAACGGTTGAATTTTATAAAACCCAACACGGCAGTTATCCGGATACGCTGAAAACACTGGAAAGTACAGCGCCGCAAGGCAGTTTTGTATTCATCACCGATCCCACCGATATAGAAAACCAACCGCCGCGCGAGTTTTATTATCAACCGGTGGGCGACAATAAATACTATCTGCGCGGTGTCGGTGCAGACGGCCAGGCCTTTACGGCGGATGACATCGTGCCGCAAATCGCTTCCGGCGCCAACAGCCAAGTCGGCCTGTTGATTGATAAACAATAAAAAATACCCGCACAAGCGGGTATTTTTCAGACAGGCATTTATTCAGCCGGTAATGCTTTTAATACCAATTTCAAATTTTCCGCTTTTACGCGAAACAGCAAATCGATATTTGGATGTTTGCCCGGATTCGCTTCCGCATCGGCCACGTGTTCGGCAAACCATGCCAAACCCTGCTCGGCGGCGGCTGTATCCAATACACCGTTAAACTGTTGTGCCAAGGCATGATAAAGCTTGAGCGAACCGAGTTTGCCGGGCGCTGCCGGAATATGGTGGATGACTTCGCCGTTTTCCGCGCAAACATCCAAACCGCGCAAATGGTCAACAGACGGCATTGCTGCCAAATTTTCTTGGAAACTCATATTTTTCCTTCTTCAAATATTCAAAAAATTCTGACATACGAACACAGCTTGCCGCCGTATTCAAACATTGGCTATTGTATCATTTTGTTGCTACTTAACTTAACACACCGGCGCTTTATGTAATAAAGCTGAATTAGCTTGCTTTTTACTGCAACAAGCCGCATACTGCCTTTCAGTTAGTTTGAAGTTTCCGGTTGCTGTATTGCCTAGTGTAACCATCTGATACTGTTTCAGTCTCTTGAGTTTCCCTATTCAGTTCCCTAGCTTTAGTTCTGGCTATCTTTATATTTTTATTTCAAAAGGAAAATTCAATGAGCGCGACTCAATTTGGTACAGTAAAATGGTTTAACGAGAGCAAAGGCTTCGGCTTCATCACTCCGGAAGCTGGCGGCAATGATTTGTTTGCCCACTTCTCTGCGATTGAATCAGACGGCTTCCGCACCCTGAAAGAAAATCAGCGCGTAAGCTTTGTAGCTGGCGACGGCCCTAAAGGCCCGCAAGCTTTGAACATCAAGGCTCTGTAATGAGTGCAGCCAATCGCCGCAGTCGCATCTTTTATATGCTGAAAAAGCAAAAAGGATGCCACGAGCGCGAAAATGAAGCAGCCGCATAAGCTTAGCTTTATTTCCCACAAGAAATCCCGCCAATAAGCGGGATTTCTTGTGTCTGCTGTTTTCAGACAGGCATTCAGGTTTATTTACCCAAAGCCGTCAATACTTCGGCTTTTACACTCTCTACCGGCTGAGTGCCGTCTACTTTGATGTATTTCGGCGCTTTTTCACCTTCCAGTTTGCTGTAAAACCCAATCAATACCGCGGTTTGGTCGTGATAAACTTCCAAGCGTTTTTTCACTACTTCTTCTTTGTCGTCGTCGCGCTGAATCAAATCTTCACCGGTAACATCGTCTTTACCGGCAGTTTTCGGCGGATTGTGTTCGAGATGATAAGTACGACCGGAAGCCAAGTGCACGCGGCGACCACTCATGCGCGATACGATAACTGAATCGGGCACGTCGATTTCCACCACCGCGTCCAAGTCCACACCCGCTTCTACCATCGCTTCAGCTTGCGCCAAAGTGCGCGGGAAACCGTCGAACAGAAAACCGTTTTGGCAATCGGCTTGGGCAATACGCTCTTTCACCATGCCAATGATGATGTCGTCGCGTACCAAGCCGCCTTCATCGATGATTTTTTTCGCTTCCAAGCCCAGCGGGGTGCCGGCTTTGATGGCGGCACGCAGCATATCGCCGGTAGAAATCTGCGGAATATTGAAAGCCGCAGTGATAAATTGAGCCTGTGTTCCTTTACCGGCGCCCGGTGCTCCTAACAACAATACTTTCATTTTTCTTCTCTCTCTACTGAGTCAAAAATTTTTCCAATGCTTTTCAGACAGGCATTTGGAAACCTAAAACTTAAGCTTGAAACAGCGCGCGTACCCTGTCCAAATCTTCCTGCGTATCCACACCGGCGGCGGGCGCGGTTTCGGTGATTTCCACCGCAATCGCATGGCCGTGCCACAACACCCGCAATTGCTCCAGCGATTCTACCGCTTCCAGCGGCGACGCGCTCATCGCTTCGAATTGCTGCAAGAAACCGGCGCGGTAGGCGTAAATACCGATATGGCGTAGCGGTTGCGGCGCGGTAGGCAGTTCACGCTTTTCTTCGCGCATGATGTCGCGCGGATACGGAATCGGTGCGCGGCTGAAATAAATCGCATTGCCGCTTTCGCTCAGCACCACTTTCACCACGTTCGGGTTGAAAAACTCATCGAAATCATGGATTTCATGAGCGGCGGTGGCCATCGGCGCACCGTTGGCCACCAATACGGCGGCGGTGCGGTCGATTAATTCGGGTTCAATTAAAGGCTCGTCGCCCTGCACGTTCACCACCACGGTTTCCGGCGATAAACCCAACA
>CALFOA010000087.1 GCA_937919795.1 uncultured Neisseria sp. | reverse complement strand
CCCGAGTATCTTTTGGTTACTGAAGCATGATGAAGATACTCGGGTCAAGCCCGAGTATGACGCGAATGGTTCGGTTTATTTAACTCAACATTCCAACATTAGCGCCCATCATCGGATTCAGCCACTTCCGGTTTAGGCGGTCGAAAACTTGGCTTTAGACGTACATAAATCACGCGTTTGGCGATGGCGACGGTTTCGCCGTTTTTATCAAAAATCCGCACTTCAAATTCGGGAAAGTATTTTTCGCCGTCTTGGGTGCGCTCGTAAATTTCCGCCAGTTGTTCGTTGCTGATCTGGCATTCGATATACACTTCGCCGCGGCCGGGTTTGATGAAATCGATGTGGGAGGATTTGTCCCACACATAGTATTTATGGCGCATCAAGCCGTTGAGCATCAGCGCGTAAGCGGCGTCGGTCATGGCGAACAGGCTGCCGCCGAACTGCGCGCCGTGCAAGTTGCGGGTGAGCGGCCAGTTGCGCAGCCGCGCTTTCATGTAGCGGTAGTCTTCCGACATTTCCATAATCTGAATGCCGCTGAAAAACAGTGGCGGCCATAGATTCATCACACGGCGCAAGCCGTTGGCGGTACGGCAGAATTTTCTCAACATGGTGGTTAGGTTTATTCGGATTGGGCATTTTCAACGGTGAAAAACAGCGTTTGCTGCTGCAACGGATTGCCGTCTGCATCACTCAATTCGGCGCGGGCGGCGGCGTGTTTGATTACGGCCAAACACAGGCTGCCGTTTTCAGTCGGCACGCTGTTGATGATGATGCCGGCCTCTTCGCCGTTTTGCTGCACGGGCACACCGGCGGCCTGCAAACTATCGGCCGACAACACCGCCAGCCCGCGTTTCACTTGGCCGCGGTATTGCGCGCGGGCGATGATTTCCTGGCCGGGGTAACAGCCTTTTTTGAAATGGACGCCGCCGATGGTGTGTTGGTTGAGCATTTGCGCGACCGCCGTTTCGCGGGTGGCGTCGGCAATCCAAGGATAACCGCTTTCGATTTCGTGGCGCTGCCAAGCGTATTCGGCGGCGGTATCGTAAGCAGGCAGGCGGTTTTGTTCGCCTACCAATAATACGCCGCCATGCGGCAGCGATATGCGGCAGATATTTTCATTTTGCAGTGCAGCAAATGCCAGTTGTGGTTCGGCCGGCGGCTGCGGCGCGTGGTTGTCTGCCAATTCACCGGCAACGCCGAACTCTGGTAGTGCTTCAAACACCACTTTTGCCCGCAGCACAAACATCCGCAGCCGTTTTATCGTGCTCTCGATTAAATCGGCCGCCATTACCAACAGCAAATCTTCGCCGCGGTTAATCACCAGCATATTGGCGATGACGCGGCCTTTGGGCGTGTTATAAGTGGCATAACAGGCTTGGCCTTCGGCCAGCGCTTCAATGTGGTTGGAAAGCTGGTTGTGCAGGAACGTAGCGCGGTCGCCGCCGCTTACGCGCACAACGCCAAAAAAGGGTAACAAGCTTGATTTCATGTGGGTATCCGTGTGTTTTGTTTGTTATTTACATAATGCCTGTCTGAAAAGCTTTAAAGCCCCATCGCCTGGCGGATTAAATGGTTTTTTACGCCGCTCAGTTGGTTCACCATATTCAAGCCGCTGTTGCGCAGCCAAGGCAGGCCGGGCAGGTGTTCTTCGCCGAACAGTTTGAACAGGCCGTCGCAGCCCAGTTGCATGGTACGCACCGGTTCGAGGCGGTTGCGGTGATAGCGTTGCAGGATTTGGCGGGCGCCGATGTCGGTGGCGGATTCGCTGATTTTGGCAAACTCAATCACGTCGCCGAAACCGAGGTTTACACCTTGTCCGGCCAGTGGATGAATGGTATGGGCAGCATCGCCCATCAGCAAGATGCGTTGGCCGACGGTGGTTTCGGGGCGGCGCAATATTAAATTAAAAGCAAAAGCGGGCGACAAGGGTGAGAGTTTGCCCAACACGCCTTCGCCTTGTGCGGTAACGGTGGCGGCCAGTTCATCCGGCGCTAAGTCGGTGAGTTTGGCCGGTTCGGCAGTGCTCCAGACGATGGAAATTTTACGGTCGGGCAGCGGCAGGTAGGCCAGCACTTCGCCGTTTTTAAACCATTGATAGGCCACGCCTTGGTGATCGTGTTCGCAATGAAAGTTGGCGACCACGCCGTGATGGCCGTAAGCATCTTCGCGCACCGCAATACCGGCTTGGCTGCGCACCCAAGATTGTGCGCCGTCGGCACCGATAATCAGGCGGCTTTGCAAACGGCTGCCATCGGCCAGCGTGAGGGTGGCTGCTTCGATATCGCTTTCAATGGCAGTAGCGGCTTGGCTGATCACCGGAATTTCCAGCGCCCGAATCTGCCGCCATAGGGCGGCCAGCAGCCAGCGGTTTTCGGCAATACTGGTGAGGCGCGGGGCGTGGATGTCGGCGGCATTGAATTCGATGCGCCCGCCGTGGTCGCCGCGCACATCCATGCGGCGGACGGCTTGAATGCGGCTTTCATCCGGCCAGGCATCCAGCGATTGCAGCAGTTGGCGGTTGGCCGGGCTGATGGCGTAAATCCGCGCATCCCAGCCTTGTAATAAGCGCGTTTCATCGGTTTCGGGCGGGTGGATTTCCAGCAGCGCCACCTTGCGGTGTTGTCGTTTGAGGGCAACGGCAGCGGCGGCTCCGACTAAGCCGCCGCCGATAATCAGGGTATCGTAAATCATGGGAATGTGCCAAACAGAGGTTTGTTGCAGATTATAGCCGATAAACGAGCGCTTTCGGGCGGCAAGTGCCGAGAAAATATCTGCGCTTGCGTGATTTGCCAAGCGAAAATGGCATGCAAAACCAGCTTGGCTAAAAATGAGGCTGCCTAGTCGGCAGCCTGAGCATCAAGCGGTCTATCGAGGGCTTAAGGAATTACCCCGCAGGCCATGCGTGCGCCGCCACCGCCGAGGGTAGCCGGTTCGTCGCTGTAATTGTCGCCGCCGCTGTGTATCATCAGCGAGAGGCCGCTTAAGGTGTTGATATCTTTAATACGTGGGGCGACTACCGGTTGCGCATGGCCTTTATTCGATACCGCGAGTGCGGGCAAATCGCCTAAATGGCCGCTGTCATCCCACGGGCCTTTGTGCGCTTTGGTGTTATGCGGATCCCAGTGACCGCCTGCCGCCATGCCGGCAGTGCGTTTGCCTTCCGGGTTTTCTGCGGCGGCGCAACTTGGGTTTTCATGGATGTGGAAGCCATAAATACCGGCTTTCAGGCCTTGTAGTTTGGGAGTGAACACGGCGCCGTGTTTGCTTTGGCTGATACGGATTTCACCTATCGGCGTGTTGCCTTTTTCTAAATCCAGCCGCGACATCGGCACCACGATTTCGGTTTGCGCCCAAGCGCCGAGCGAAAAGCAGCAAAGTAATGAAGCGATGATGAATTTTTTCATGCGAAGTTTCTCCTGTTTATTGTTGATATCGGCAGTTTGGAATACAAAAGCCGTATGTTTTTAGAGGCGACGATAGGATTAAAGTTCAAGGTTTTGAATGGAATAGAAAAATGATCAACAAGCTTGAATGCTGGATAAACCATGCCTGTCTGAAAACCTATTTTTCAGACAGGCATGGTTGTTTTGAAGTTGAGGGCGCTTAATCAATACCAATATCGAGGCAGACAATTTCGCCGCAATAGGGCGCGCCCGCAGGGTGGATATGCGCGGGTTTGTAGGCGGCAAAGGTGTAGGTGAGGTCGGCGCGGAAAGTGTCTTCATCGGCTTCGGCGCTGTCGCCGTTTAAACCGCTGGGGATGTCCAAGGCGATTTTGATACCTGCCGCTTGGTTGGCTTGGCGACAAGCGGCGGCGACTTCGGTGGGGATGCGGCCGCTGAATCCGGTGCCGAACACACCGTCGATAATCAGGTCGTAACGGTTTTCAGACAGGCATTCTATCCGGCAGAAACGGATGCCAGCCAAATCTTGCAGCAGTTGATAATAGA
>CALFOA010000086.1 GCA_937919795.1 uncultured Neisseria sp. | reverse complement strand
AATACAGCTTCGTTGAATACCAGTTCTTGTTTCTTCCATGCCGAAGCCATTTCAGTCAGCACGTTTTTCACATCACCCACAATCGGCACGTCTACTTTCACGCGCTTAGCAATGCTGGAAGGATCGATATCGATATGAATGATTTTTTTCGGTTTTTCAGCAAACTTGGCCGGCACCGACACCACGCGGTCGTCAAAACGCGCGCCAACGGCCAACACCACATCGGCGTTTTGCATCGCCAGATTGGCTTCGTAAGTACCGTGCATACCCAGCATACCCAGAAACTGCTTGTTGCTGGAAGGATAAGCCCCCAGTCCCATCAAGGTGCCGGTACACGGGACACCGGTCAGCTTCACGAAATCGGTTAACTCCTGATGAGCGTTGCCCAATACCACGCCGCCGCCGAAATACACCAGCGGGCGCTTGGCCGAAGCCAGCATTAGCACCGCTTTTTTAATCTGGCCGGCATGGCCTTGCGTTACCGGCTGATAAGAGCGGATAAAGATATCTTCTTGCGGATAGCTGAATTTTGCCATCGCTTGGGTAACGTCTTTGGGAATATCCACCACCACCGGGCCTGGCCGACCGCTGGCAGCGATTTGAAAGGCTTTCTTGATGGTTTCCGCCAACTCGTTGACACTGGTCACCAAAAAATTGTGTTTCACACACGGGCGGGTAATGCCCACGGTATCCACTTCCTGAAAAGCATCGGTACCAATGGCAGGCGTACCTACTTGGCCGGTAATCACCACCATCGGAATCGAATCGCAGTAGGCGGTGGCAATGCCGGTTACCGCATTGGTGGCTCCGGGGCCGGAAGTTACCAGCGCCACACCCACCTTACCGCTGGTACGCGCATAAGCGTCTGCCGCGTGTACCGCCGCCTGTTCGTGGCGGGTCAGAATGTGCTGAAATTTGTTTAATTGATACAGCGCGTCGTAGATTTCGAGAACAGCGCCGCCGGGATAACCGAAAACGTATTCTACGCCTTCGGCATTAAGACTCTGCACGAGTATTTGTGCACCTGATAGTTGCATGATGGCCTCTTTTATCCGCGGGTTAATCAATAGGAAATACTGGCCTCGCCACAGCATCTGTAATGCCAACTTTCCGAACAGCGATTTAAGGTACGCGACACGAAAAGCAACAGCGACAACCCGGCACTTCAATCAATTGAAAAAGCCGCTTGATCGTTTGAAAAAGAGTGGCTAAGGTAACGCAAATACGGTCGAGAATCAAGACGAAAAATCAAGTTATGTAAACCGGGAAACAATCTACTTAAAATTTCGACTTAATTAGCACAACCATAAAGATATTAAATAAACTTCTAATTTTTATGCTCAAAACAATCAAAATAAAACCGGGCGGCCCGTATCAAAACACAGACCGCCCGGTGAATATGGCGCACCCGACTGGGATCGAACCAGCGACCTTCAGCTTCGGAAACTGACGCTCTTCCAACTGAGCTACGGGTACTTGCGGGCGTAAGATTAACGCAAATACCGCCGTTTGGCAAAATTTTGTCGCGCCTGTACATCGATCGGCCGCATAAATCTTCTTTTTAGGCAGCTTATTGGCAAACAATTCCGCTTTTTTTGAGCTAAACCAAATTATAAAGATTGGAAAGCCTGCCTGAATTCAGTATAATCCAGCAAATTATTGTTAATGCGCCTTTACAATATAAAGTTTAAGCTTGTTTCGTCATCATCCTAACCAAACGGTGAGGCCTTATCCATGATTCATTTGCCCAATCAACGCGCCCGCGGCTCTGCCGCCGTTACCCTTATCGGCGGCATCGTCATCTTGCTGGCAACCTTGTATTTTCTGGTCAAGCTCGCTACCAGCGGCTATTACAGCGATGTAGACGCTACCACCGAATCGGCCACTGCAACCCGCATTATGCCTACCGGCAATGTGGTCATGGGCGACGGCACTCCGGTCGGCATGCGTACCGGCGAGCAAATTTTCAAGAAAGTATGTATTCAATGTCACGCTGCCGACAGCACCGTGGCTAACTCTCCTAAAATCACCCACAATGCCGAATGGGCGCCGCGTATTGCCCAAGGCTTCGATACCCTGTTTAATCATGCTCTGAACGGTTTCAATGCGATGCCGGCCAAAGGTGGTGCCACCGATTTGACCGACGATGAGCTGAAACGTGCCATTGCCTATATGGCTAACCAATCAGGCGGCAATTTGGAAGCACCTCCTGTAGCCGCCAGCGGTGAAGCGGCATCGGGCACCGCTGCCTCTGGTGCAGCCGCTTCCGGCGCTGCTGCCTCAGGCGGTGCAACTGATGTTGCAGCCAATGATGAAGGCAAAAAAGTATTTGAGGGTCTGTGCATGGCCTGCCATAGTGCCACTTCTGCTATCCCGTACGCCCCGCGCATCACCAAAAACGATGAATGGGCGCCAAAAATTGCCAAAGGCAAAGCCGTGTTACTCAAGCACGCCATGGAAGGCTTTACCGGCCCCGATGGTGGTGTGATGCCGGCTAAAGGTGGCAATCCCGATCTAACCGAAGCACAAATCAGCGCCGCCATCAATTACATGGCCAACCAATCCGGTGGCAACTTCAAATAAATCCGGTTAATTAAGCATCAATAAAAAGCACATCCATTTTAAGGTGTGCTTTTTTGTTTCCCCTGCTTTCAGACAGGCCTGTCTGAAAAACAGATAGGCAAACAAAACAAGCCCACACTTACCCACCTTTGCTACCAAATATCGAGGATGACAGGTTTAAATAGGATAGCCTCACCTTTTCAGGCTACAATAATGCCTGTCTGAAAACTTTTAAACCGCATTTTTCACCTATGACCCGACAACGATACATCGGCCTGATGTCCGGCACCAGCATGGACGGCGTGGATGCCGTATTGATTCAAATGGATGACCACCGCTGGCTCGCTGCCGAAGCTCATGCCTTCGTTCCCTACCCCGATGCGCTCAAACAAGATTTGCTCGCCTTGCAGCAAATTGGCGAAAACGAATTGCACCGCAGCCAAATGCTGGCGCAGCAACTCAGCCGCTTATATGCCGAAGCAGTAAACTTATTGCTGGCCGAGCAAAACTTGCAGCCTGCCGACATCCGAGCCATTGGCTGCCATGGCCAAACCATACGCCACGCACCGGAAGCGGGTTACAGTATTCAAATCGGTAATCTGGCATTACTGGCCGAGCTCACCGGTATTTTCACCATAGGCGATTTTCGCAGTCGCGATTTAGCTGCCGGTGGTCAAGGTGCGCCATTGGTACCAGCTTTTCACCAAGCCTTGTTTGGCGACAACAGCCAAACACGGGTTGCCCTCAATATCTGCGGCATCGCCAACATCAGCGTATTGCCACCCGATGCTCCAGCTTTCGGCTTCGACACCGGTCCCGGCAATATGCTGATGGATGCTTGGGTAAAACATATTTGGCAACTGGATTTCGATGCCGATGGCGCCCACGCCGCACGCGGCAACCGCATCACTCCGCTCTTGGAAACGCTGCTGGCTCATCCCTATTTTGCATTGCCCGCCCCAAAAAGCACCGGCCGCGACTTGTTTTCACTGCCTTGGTTACAGGCCTATCTGAAAAACGATTGGCAACCGCAAGACGTGTTGCGCACCCTGCTCGACTACACCGCCCTCACCGTTTCGCAAGCGATTGCCGAACACGCGCCGCAGGCGGCGGAAGTGTATGTATGCGGCGGCGGCATCCGTAACCGCCTTCTAATGGAAACCTTGCAACAACAACTGCCCGCCACCCTGCACAGCACCGCCGCTCTCAACCTTGATCCGCAATGGGTGGAAGCCGCCGCCTTCGGCTGGCTGGCCGCCTGCTGGGTAGAGGGTATCAACAGCAATCCGGTACGCGCCACCGGTGCACGCCACCCCTGTGTACTTGGTGCGGGTTATTACGCTTGAATAAAAATCTTTCAGACAGGCATTAAACACATCGCCAAGCTCCTATAAATGCCTGTCTGAAAACATGAATTCTTATTTTCAGACAGGCATCCAATCACCCAACCCGTACCTCAATCAAACACATAAAGCTTATCCGCAGCCGGTTCAGCCACATCAACAAATACTGTATAATTCCTACCTTTCAATCTGATCGCCACCCACTCGCATCACTTTTTCATGCGCCGGGTAGCCTCCCCAAGACCAAAGATTTTATGGCCAGCACACCCTCTCCGAAAAACCGTCATGCGCGCAAAACCGCTGCAAGCAAAACCCCGGCAGCCGAAAAACCATTGCCGAAAAAAGTGAACCTTGCGCCGCCTAAGCGCCCGAAAGGCGTGATCAGCAATAAAGAAAAAGACAAGCGCTCCGAACATATCGCTAATCTGATTAACGATACGCTGTGGCTGCTTGGTCTTGTGGCCACCATTTATCTGATGATTTCGCTCGCCAGTTTTTCGATGGTCGATCCCGCTTGGTCACGCAGCGTGCCCGCGCAAAATGCCCTGCACAATATGGGCGGCCTGTTTGGCGCTTACTTGGCCGACATCGGCTACTATCTATTTGGCCTGTCGTTCTGGTGGGTGGTGGTGGCCGCTTTAGTGTTTCTGGTCAAACACTTCCGCCCGCTGCAAACACCTGAACACAAGCCTTACAACCTCGGCATCGCTGCCGCCGGTTTGGTGGTATTGTTGATTTGCAGCCCGATGCTGGAAGTGTTGGCGTTCAAAAAAGAATTGGCCGATTCCTTACCGATTGGTGCCGGCGGCCAAATCGGTTCAGTCATTGCCGCCGCCACCAGCTGGCTACTGGGTACCACCGGCAGCTTGTTGATTGTATTGGTGGTATTGCTGTTATCTATTTCTTTGCTGGCACAGGTTTCCTGGCTGGATTTACTGGAGAAAACC
>CALFOA010000085.1 GCA_937919795.1 uncultured Neisseria sp. | reverse complement strand
CAACGGTCTTGAAAACCGTCGAGGGTTGATAGCCCTCCGTGAGTTCGAATCTCACCGCTTCCGCCAAATTGAAAGAAAACAGCCTGTTGGAATGCAACAGGCTGTTTTTTTGTGTTGGAAAAGAGTGGTATTATTGCGATTGATGTCGATAAAACCGCTTAATTTGGAATTATCCGTTGCAATGTCGGTCGTATCGTAACGATGTGGTGTTTGGCCGCATAAGGAGAATAAAATGCAGATAAACGCTTTTTGGAAAGCCGGCTTGGTGTCGCTGGCGCTGCTGGGTTTGGCCGCGTGTAGCACCACGTCGGGTAAACGGCATGGTCATGCGGCGAGCAAGGTTAAGCCGGTGCGGATTAATCCGGCGATGCAGGCCGACGGCGGGCGCGAGTTGATTATGCAGAGTATGGATTTGGTCGGCACGCCTTATCGTTGGGGCGGTACCACCGATGCGGGCTTTGATTGCAGCGGCATGATTCAGTATCTCTATAAAAATGCCTTAGGCGTAAACCTGCCGCGTACTTCGCGCGATATGGCGGCGGCATCGAAACGGATTAGTAAAGGCAGCTTGAAAGCGGGTGATTTGGTGTTCTTCAATACTTCCGGCCGCGGTATTTCGCATGTGGGGCTGTATATCGGCAACGACCAGTTTATCCATGCGCCGTCTTCGGGCAAAACCATTCAAACGGAAACGCTCAGCAAACCTTATTATGCGAGCCGTTTGGTGAAAGCAGGTACTTATTTCTATTAATTGAAAACAGTAAATGCCTGTCTGAAAAAACAAAACCCGGCCATATTGACCGGGTTTTGTTTTTTCAGACAGGCATATTTATACGCGGCTGAAAATCAGGGTGGCGTTGGTGCCGCCAAAACCGAAGCTGTTGGACATCACCGCATCCAGTTTCTTCTCCTGATTGGCCAGCGGAATCGGAATACCGGCAGCCGCTTCGTCCAGATTCTGGATATTGGCGCTACCGCAGATGAAATCGTTTTGCAGCATCAGAATCGAATAAATCGCTTCGTTGGCACCTGCCGCGCCTTGTGCGTGGCCGGAGAGCGACTTGGTAGAGCTGACCGGCGGCACTTCCCCGCCGGCGAACACTTCGCGGATGGCATCTAACTCCTTGGTATCGCCCACCGGAGTAGAGGTGCCGTGCGCGTTGATGTAGTCCACTTTGCCGCCGTGTTGCGCCAGAGCCATCTGCATACAGCGCACCGCGCCTTCGCCGGAAGGAGCGACCATATCGTGGCCGTCGGAAGAGGCGCCATAGCCGGTGAGTTCGCACAAAATGGTAGCGCCGCGCGCTTTGGCGTGTTCGTATTCTTCCAACACCAGCATACTGCCGCCGCCTGAAATCACGAAGCCGTCGCGATTGGCATCGTAGGCGCGGCTGGCGGTTTCGGGGGCGTCATTATATTTGCTCGACATCGCACCCATCGCATCAAACAGCGAAGCCATTTGCCAAGAGATTTCTTCACCGCCGCCGGCAAACACGATGTCTTGTTTGCCCATCTGGATGAGTTCGGAGGCGTGGCCAATGCAGTGAGCGCTGGTGGAGCAGGCGGAGCTGATCGAGTAGTTCACCCCTTTTACTTTAAAAGAAGTGGCCAAGCAGGCGGATACGGTGGAAGACATGGTTTTGGTGACACCATACGGGCCGATGCGTTTTACACCGCTTTCGCGCAAGGTATCGGCTGCTTCGACTTGAGCCGAAGAGGAGGCGCCGCCGCTACCGGCCACGATGCCGGTGCGCGGGTTGGAGACTTGTTCTTCAGACAGGCCTGCCATTTCGATGGCTTCTTGCAAGGCGATATAAGCATAAGCGGCGGCGTTGCCCATAAAGCGGAAGACTTTGCGGTCGATGATTTCTTTCGGATCCAACTTGATGGTGCCTGCCACTTGCGAGCGCATTCCCATTTGTTGGAAGACAGGTTCGAATTCGATGCCGGATTTCAGGGCCTTAAGGGAGGCCAAAACTTCGCGGCAATTGTTGCCCAGGCTCGATACGATACCGATGCCGGTAACGACTACTCGTTTCATAAACAACTCTCCTGAGGTGAGGATTAGAAATCGTCTGTGCTGGTAAACAGGCCGACGAGCAGGCCGTTGCCTTCATAAATTTGGCGACCGTCTACGCTCATTTCGGCATCGGCAATGCCCAGCACCAGTTTGCTGTTCATTACGCGCTTGATGTGGATGTGATAGGTGATTTTTTTGTGTTTGGGCAGCACTTGGCCGGTGAATTTTACTTCGGAGCAACCGAGTGCGCGACCGCGGCCGGGAGCGCCGGTCCAACCCAGATAGAAGCCTACCAATTGCCACATGGCATCCAAGCCCAAGCAGCCGGGCATCACCGGGTCGCCTTCAAAGTGGCAAGCGAAAAACCACAAATCGGGATTGATGTCTAATTCCGCAATGATTTCACCTTTGCCGTATTTACCGCCATCGGTGTTGATGGTAACGATGCGGTCGACCATCAGCATATTGGGCAGCGGCAATTGGGCGTTGCCGGGGCCGAACATCTCGCCGCGGGCGCATTGGAGTAATTCTTCTTTGGTGTAGCTGCTTTGCGGAATGTGTTGGGAAGTCATGGGTGTCCTTAATATTTAACAAATAAACTGATGAAGATGCTCAGTATTTTTAGATGCTATGCTCTAACCGACTGATTTTAATGGGGCGGCGGCTTTTGCGTCAAGCCGCGCCGTTGGGTTTTTCCGTACTTTACTCAAATGCCTGTCTGAACATTTTGATTTGAACGCATTTATTCGGATGTGCTGCGTTTGCGCAATAACACGCCGCTTTCAATATGATGGGTGAACGGAAATTGGTCAAACAAGGCGAAGCGCTCGATGCGGTGGCTGCGGTTTAATACCTCTAAATTGCTGCGCAGGGTATCGGGGTTGCAGGAAATATAGAGGATGTTGTCGAAACCGGCTAAGAGCTGCAAAGTATCGTCGTCCACACCGGCACGCGGCGGATCGACCAATACGGTGGAAAACGCATAATCCGCCAAACGGATGCCGCTTTCTTGCAGGCGGCGGAACTCGCGCGCGCCTTGATAGGCTTCGGTGAACTCTTCCGCGCTCAAGCGGGCGATGGCGATGTTGTCGCAGCCGTTGGCTTCAATATTCCACTGCGCGGCGGCAACGGACGTTTTCGAAACTTCGGTGGCCAACACGCGGCGGAAATGCTGTGAGAGCGGCAGGGTGAAATTGCCGTTGCCGCAATACAGTTC
>CALFOA010000084.1 GCA_937919795.1 uncultured Neisseria sp. | reverse complement strand
AAATACTTCTTTGACAACACTGCGGATATACGCGCAGCCTGCATTGGCATCTTCCGCTGAAGCAGTACGTCCGGTACCAATCGCCCAAACCGGCTCATAAGCAACAGCAAAATTTTTGGTTTTTAAACCTTTAAAAACAGATAATTGATAGGCAACCGCCTCTTTTTCACGACCGTCTTCACGCTCTTTAGAGCTTTCGCCTACGCACAACAGCGGAATTAAGCCGCAGTTAAGTACGTTTTCAATTTTATGACGCTGTACGTCATTTTTTTCGTTGAAGTACAAGCTGCGCTCGGAGTGACCGATTAATACAATGTTTACACCCACATCCTTCAGCATCTCGGCAGACACTTCACCGGTATAAGCGCCGTTACCGGCAAATCGGCTTACGTCTTGCGCACAAGTATGAATGGTGTTGGCCAACACGATTTGTACGGCATTGTGCACTTGCAACAGATAAACAGTGGGAGGGGAAATGCCGATACAAACCTTATCCATTGCGGATAAAGTTCTTAATTTATGTACCAGAGCATTATTGTTGTGCAGCTGGCCGTTCATTTTCCAGTTGCCTATCACCCATTTGCTGTCCCACATGACTTAATATCCTTCTTGATTTTACGCTTTGAATGGAGCAAGTTTTCTCTACGAACACCCTTGTGGGTGTGGAGATCAACTGAACTTCTCTCGGTTAGAATCGTATGGCGGGAATTGTATCGCAAAATACCGGCAGCGTCTTGCTTTTTGTAATCTGCTGTAACTACCTACCGCTTATGCCTTTCAGACAGGCATTTTCGGAAACCAACCGTATCCCCACACGCCAAACTTCACTATAATTCTTAAATTCTACTTTTATTTTCAGCCTACACACTATGCATGAACTCTCCCTCCACAGCAAAGACAAAACACAGCGTTATGAAGAATTACTGCCGCAAATCTGCTCCTTAATCAACGAAGAGTCTGACCTGATTGCCAATCTTGCCAATACCGCCGCCGTGCTTAAAGAAGCGTTCGGCTGGTTTTGGGTAGGTTTTTATTTGGTGAAACAGGAAGAATTGGTGCTTGGCCCTTTTCAAGGCCCGTTGGCTTGCACTCGGATTCCTTACAATCGTGGCGTTTGCGGCCAGAGCTGGGCGGAAAAACAAACGCTGGTGGTGCCGGATGTCAACGCCCACCCCGGCCACATCGCCTGCTCCTCTCGCTCGCAATCAGAAATTGTGGTGCCGGTGATGGATGCAGCCGGTAAGGTGGTGGCTGTTTTGGATGTCGATTCTGAAAACTTGGCCGAATTCGACTCAACCGATGCACATTATCTACAAAATTTAGTGGAAATTATTGCACAACAACATTTCCAGAGCGACACAAAAACCTTATAATCAGCGAATTATTCCGAATTTAAAGCACAATGGAGCCAGAATAAGATGGACTTTGCAAAAGCGCGTTTTAATATGGTAGAACAACAAATCCGGCCGTGGGACGTGCTGGACTTCGACCTGCTGGATGCCTTGCAGGATTTGCCGCGCGAATTATTCGTTAGTGAAGAACAAAAAGCATACGCTTATTCCGATACCCCGCTGCCGCTGCCCAACGGCGGCACCATGCTTGAGCCGAAAATCGTGGCGCGTTTGGTACAAGGTTTGGCCTTGCAAAAAACCGACAGCGTTTTGGAAATTGGTACCGGTTCCGGCTATGCAACGGCTCTGTTGGCTAAACTGTGCGGCGAAGTCACCACCATTGATTTAGATGCCGATCAACAAGTTCGCGCCAAAATGGCTTTAACCGCGATTGCCCAAGAAAATGTTATTTTCCAAACCGGCGACGGCTTGGCCGCGGCGGTTGGCGGCGCTCCTTTTGATGCAATTTATGTCGGCGGCAGCTTGCCTCGTATACCTGAAGGCTTAAAAGCGCAACTAAAAGACGGCGGCCGCTTGGTAGCGATTATTGGTGATCACCCGGTGCAACGCGCACAGCTGCTGGTTCGCCAAGGCAATGAGTTTATCGAAACCACCTTATTTGATACCAAAGTACCCGCCCTTTCAACTGCGGCTCTACCGGCAGGTAGCGCGTTTAGCTTTTAAACCCCCGCCTCATTATCAAATTATTCAGGCTGCCGCCATCCGGGTGGCAGCTTTTTATTACACGCTAATTATTGAAAATACCGCTCACTCTTATGGAAGAAATTACTCAACTCACCCCGCACCAATTACAAACCCTGCTATCGGAACACCCTGATACCGTGCTACTGGATGTACGCGAAGACAATGAAGTCGCTTTTTGCCATTTACCGGGTCATATTCATATTCCGATGAATCTGATTCCGCTGCGCCAAAACGAATTGCCTGACGATTGCCCGATTGTCTTGTATTGTCACCACGGCATCCGCAGCCAACATGCTGCAATGTATTTGGCCAATGCTGGGTTTGAACGACTGTATAATTTGAAAGGCGGCATCGATGCTTGGTCTTTGGAAGTGGATTCAAGTATTCCCCGTTATTGAGCGCACACATTTGCACCAAATGGCAGAAAACACTGTTTCTGGTTATAAGCACAAGATCCAAGATCAATGCAAGAATGTGTTAACCACACAGTTCTACAACAAAATCTAACATTATGAATTTTAATAACTTATAATGAATGAATGGTTAAAATACCGTAAAACATACCGCTCAGCAAAAATAAATACCACTCAGATGCATTTTCCCCTTATAATCGGTTTAGCTCTTAAGGGCTATCATATAAATAATTACTCACTAAAATTAAAAACCTATCTATAAAAAGGTTTACGGGAATAATGAGCCATGAAAAATTTACTTGCTAATGTTTTGAGCGAACTGTCTTGGGTACTTGATTCAAGAGATCCTAAAAATATTCTGCTGACTGGCATGGACGATGTTAAAAAATATGCCAGCCATCTAAAAAAGCTAGATATTGAAGACCGTAAAATGCTTACCGAATATATTCTGCGTGCTGAAATCAATAAGTCGCGCGGTCAGCTTTCTGAGGGGATCTACAATATTACGGTTGGTACTGCGATTGAAAAGCAACGCCTGAGTGGTCTGGCCCATTAATTGTTGCCTAGTAACATAGTAACCTACCAGTAAGCTTCATTAGCATCCAAATAGATGGCAGCAGCACATTCAATTCCATTTCGCTGTTGCCCAATACAAATCAGCAAGAAATTAAGGGGAAATAAATTTTGGCAGATCGGAAGAGCACACGTCTGAACTCCAGTCACACTT
>CALFOA010000083.1 GCA_937919795.1 uncultured Neisseria sp. | reverse complement strand
GGGGAAAATAATTTTCTCTCGACCCCTGTTTTTCTCTTGAAAAATGTCCGTTGTAAAGTAGAAAGGCAAACAGCTTCACTTCCAAGCCGCCCTTCAAACAAAGTTTTTCAAAATTGAAAGGAGAAACACTATGATCACTTACTACAACCACACTCACATGACCGCTGTACCCACCCGCCTCCTGCTGGATACGAACCTCTCCGCAGAAGCCAAGCTCACCGGCGCGCTCTTGTACACCTTCGAGGACGGCGGTCTGAGTGCTCAGGAACTTGCAAATGCTCTGACCCTTCCGCCTGAAAAAGTTGCTCCGGTTTTTGCTGAACTCACCGGCAACGGCTATCTGGAAATCAACGGCGAGCAAATCGGCGAGCCGGTTTTCCTCACCGGCGAAGTGCTGGAAAAAATCACGCCGCTCACTCCGCAGCAATTAACTGCCGAAACCTTTTTAAATGCGATGGCCGCCCACAACGAGCGGCCAGAAGTGATACTGGTGGGCACCGGCGACAAACAGATTTTTCTACACCCGCGCATTGCCGCTCAATTGGCCAGAGAAGGCATAGGCTTGGAAAGCATGAACACCGCCGCCGCTTGTCGTACCCGCATGGTGTTGGAAAGCGAAGGACGACGGGTGTGGGCTTGGTTGTGGCCTTAAATATCTTTCAGACAGGCATTTGCTTAACGGAGCCATACAAAATTTGCTTTGATTTCAACTGTTTACACAAACGTACCGCTTGTTTGCGGGCGAGCCGCCCGCGCTCCCGGCAAATGCCTGTCTGAAAAATATCCAAAAACAAAACCGTCGGATAAAGCCCATTACTTTATCCGGCAATTTTATTCATACCAACACCTCATCAAATCTTTGCCGCCTGCTCCAGCGCATCGATAAAGCGGGCGGGCACATCCCAGTTTTTCTGTTTGGTGATTTCCTGAAAACCGGTGGGGCTGGTCACATTCACTTCGGTTAAGCAGTCGCCAATAATATCCAAACCGGCCAACAAAATACCGCGGTGCACCAGTTCCGGCGCCAGCGTTTCGGCGATTTCACGGTCGCGCGCGCTCAATTCCTGCGCCACGCCCCTGCCGCCTGCCGCCAGATTGCCGCGGGTTTCGCCTTTTTGCGGAATCCGTGCCAGCGCATAAGGCACCACTTCGCCGCCGATCACCAGCACCCGTTTGTCGCCGTGCACAATTTCAGGAATGTAACGTTGCGCCATCACGGTGCGGCTGTCGAGCTGCATCAGGGTTTCCAAAATGCTGCCGATATTGGGATCGTTTTCGGTTAAACGGAAAATACCCATGCCGCCCATGCCGTCGAGCGGTTTTACGATGATATCGCCGTGTTCGCGCAAAAAGGCGCGCACATCGTCGGCGCGGGTGGTAACGGTGGTCGGCGAAATAAACTGGCTGAAATTCAGAATCGCCAGTTTTTCATTGAAATCGCGCATCGCTTGCCCGCTGTTGAACACTTTCGCGCCTTGCTGTTCCGCCAGCGTCAGCAACTGGGTGGCATACAGATACTGCATATCAAACGGCGGATCGGTGCGCATCACCACCGCGTCAAATTGCTCAAGGCCTGTCTGAACCGCTTCGCCCAAGCGGAACCATTGATGGTCGTGGTCGTCTTTAGCGCCGAGAAACTCAAACGGCGCGGCCTTGGCCGATACTTTTTGATTGTTGGCCGATAACTCGCCTGATAAGGTATGAAACAGCTGATGCCCGCGCTTGACCGCTTCGCGCATCATGGAATAAGTGGTGTCTTTATAGGTTTTGAAACTTGCCAGCGGATCGGCGATAAATAAAATATTCATAAGGGTATATTTTCGATTGCTAAACTAAACGGGGCTTATCATAACAAGAAAACGGCCGATTGGGCCGTTTTCCATTCAAGTTTTCAGACAGGCATTATGTCCAAATATTCAAATCAACATCGGTGCCACCACAAACCCCAGCGCAACTGCCAACACAATCGCCACCACGCCCGGAATCAGAAACGAATGGTTGAACACAAAACGGCCGATGCGGGTGCTGCCGGTATCATCCATCTGCACCGCGCCGAGCAAGGTCGGGTAAGTCGGTAACACAAATAGCGCAGACACAGCCGCAAAGCTCGCCACCAAAATCGTTACCCCTTCGGTGTGCTCCGGCGTAATGCCCAGCGCCAAAATCACCGCCGGCATCAACGCTTTGGCGGTAGCTGCTTGCGAATACAGCAGCATGCTGGCAAAAAACAGCGCCACCGCCAGCAGCCACGGATAAGCCTTCACCAGCGCGGAAGCGCTTTCTTTCACGGCATCAATGTGGCCGGCAATAAAGGTATCGCCCAACCAAGCCACCCCCAGCACGCACACGCAGGCGGCCATGCCGGATTTAAAGGTAGACATCTCCATCAGTTTGCCGGTATCCAAACGACAAACCATAACAATGGTCGCCGCAATCAGCATCATAAAGCTAACGATTGCGCCGTCACGCGGCAATACCGGCTCTTTTACCAACCCCACCGCCGGCGAAATCAGGCAGGCATAAATCACCACCGCCAACACGCCCAAGGTGAAAATCGCTACCGACTTTCTCGCTCCGGCCGGCAAGTCGGCTTTACGCTCTTCCTTTTTGTCGCTCGGCGAGAGCAAGCCAGCCCGCACGCGGCGCAGATATTCCGGGTTTTTCGATAAATCCAAATCGCTAAATAGGTTTACCAACAGCGCGGTCAACATACAGGCGGTAAAAGTGGTGCTGATCCAAATCAACAGCAAAACGGGGTAAGACACCCCCAAAGGTTCCAGCACCCCGCTCATAAACACCACCGCAGCGCTTACCGGCGAGGCGGTTATCGCAATCTGCGAGGCCACCACCGCCACGCTCAACGGCGCCGAAGGCTTAATGTTTTCCCCTTTGGCCACCTCCACAATCACCGGCATCATCGAATAAGCGGTGTGGCCGGTGCCCGCCAGCAGGGTTAAACCATAGGTAACCGCCGGTGCCAGAAAGGTGATGTTTTTCGGGTTGCGGCGCAAAATTCGCTCCGCGATCCGCACCAAATAATCCAGCCCACCCGCCAGCTGCATAGACGCAATCGCCGCGATCACCGCCATGATGATCAAAATCACATCGGAAGGAATATGGCCGGGCTTCATGCCCAAACCCAAGGCCAAAACGGCCACACCCAAACCGCCGGTGTAGCCGATGGCCATGCCGCCCAAACGCACGCCGAGAAAAATCACGCCCAGCAATACCGCCAACTGAAGTACCAAAGAACCATCCATAAAATATCCTAGCTGAAACAAAATTAGATTAAACCCAAGAAGGCATAACAACCGGTAAACTGTTTGAATGATATTTCAATCATTCCCACCGTAAACGGCAGAAAAAACAGCATAATCAGTCGAAATACTTGCATTACCTACTTTCAGAGCGATTACGACTCCATCATGTAAACCATTTAAAATGAAATTTTACTACATTTTTACTCGCAATCATTTTGCCCAAATCAAATTTTTACTTAATCGTCATCCTTGAGATACGCTTTCAGCCGCTTGCATATTTTGTTAAAATTATCCTCTTTATTTGCATACTGTTTCGGTGCTGCAATAAAGGCTTTTATACCTTTCCCGCTCGCTTCTTTTCAGACAGGCATTTTATTTCAGGCGACATAATGATCACACCCATTCTCCCCCCTGCCATGCTCGGCATTCTCGGCGGCGGCCAACTCGGCCGCATGCTGGCGATGGCCGCCGCCGGCAGAATGCCGCGGTACGGCGCCACCATGCGTTCGCGATACTCACGGGCCGACACTTCCGGGTCGATATTGAGCGCCAGCAAACCGGCCACGCCGCTGACCGGCACCGCCCGGCTGCCCAGCGGGGTTTCCAGAACCTCATCGAGATTCGACGCCGGATCGGTACTGACGATCAGCACCCGCTTGCCCGATTCGGCCAGCCTCAGAGCCGTCGCACAGGACAACGAGGTCTTGCCTACCCCGCCCTTGCCGGTAAAAAACAGATAGCGGGAAAGCACGTCAACCGAAGTCATCAGCAACAACCCGATTTGGGATTGCAGCACGTACCGAGCTTGATATGCGGT
>CALFOA010000082.1 GCA_937919795.1 uncultured Neisseria sp. | reverse complement strand
GAAAACCAGTCTTATTTCACCATCGGCAGATTCAAGCCCTGCTCTTTGGCGCAATCAATGGCGATTTGATAACCGGCATCGGCATGGCGCATCACGCCGGTGGCCGGGTCGTTGGTGAGCACGCGGGCGATGCGGGCGGCGGCTTCGTCGGTGCCGTCGCACACAATCACCACGCCTGAGTGTTGCGAGAAGCCCATGCCCACGCCGCCGCCGTGGTGCAGCGATACCCAAGTGGCGCCGCCGGCGGTGTTCAGCAGGGCATTGAGCAGCGGCCAGTCGGAAACGGCGTCCGAGCCGTCCTGCATCGCTTCGGTTTCGCGGTTGGGGCTGGCCACCGAGCCGGAATCCAAGTGATCGCGGCCAATCACAATCGGGGCGGATATTTCGCCGGAACGCACCATTTCGTTAAACGCCAAACCGAGCTTGGCGCGCAAACCCAAGCCCACCCAGCAGATGCGCGCGGGCAAACCTTGGAAGCTGATGCGTTCGCGCGCCATGTCGAGCCAGCGGTGCAGGGCGGCATCGTCGGGGATCAGCTCTTTCACTTTGGCATCGGTTTTGTAGATGTCTTCGGGGTCGCCCGACAAGGCCACCCAGCGGAACGGGCCGATGCCGCGGCAGAACAGCGGGCGGATGTAGGCGGGCACGAAGCCGGGGAAATCGAAAGCGTTGGCCACGCCTTCTTCTTTCGCCATTTGGCGGATGTTGTTGCCGTAATCGAAGGTGGGCACGCCCATTTTCTGGAAATCGAGCATGGCTTGCACGTGTACGGCCATCGATTTTTTGGCGGCTTTCACCGTGCCTTCGGGGTCGGTTTTGGCGGCGGCACGGTATTGTTCCCACGTCATGTTTTGCGGCAGGTAGCCGTTGAGCGGGTCGTGCGCGCTGGTTTGGTCGGTCACCATATCGGGGCGCACGCCGCGGCGCACCAGCTCGGGCAATACGTCGGCAGCGTTGGCACACAGGCCGATGGAAACGGCGCGGCCTTCGGCGGTGTATTTATTGATGCGCGCCAGAGCGTCGTCCAGATCGCTGGCCTGTTCGTCCAGATAGCGGGTGCGCAGGCGGAAGTCGATGCTGGCCTGCTGGCATTCGATATTCAGCGAGCAGGCGCCGGCCAGCGATGCGGCCAGCGGTTGCGCGCCGCCCATGCCGCCCAAACCGGCGGTGAGTATCCATTTGCCAGTTAAATCGCCGTTGTAATGCTGGCGGCCGGCTTCGACAAAGGTTTCGTAAGTGCCCTGCACAATGCCTTGCGAACCGATGTAAATCCACGAACCGGCGGTCATCTGGCCGTACATCGCCAGACCTTTGGCGTCGAGCTCGTTGAAGTGCTCCCAAGTGGCCCAGTGCGGCACCAGATTGGAATTGGCAATCAACACGCGCGGCGCGTCTTTATGGGTTTTGAACACGCCCACCGGTTTGCCGGACTGCACCAGCAGGGTTTCGTCTTCGTTCAATTCTTTTAAGGTGGCGACGATTTGGTCGAAACATTCCCAGTTGCGCGCGGCGCGGCCGATGCCGCCGTACACCACCAATTCTTTCGGGTTTTCGGCCACATCGGGGTCGAGGTTGTTCATCAACATGCGCAGCGGCGCTTCGGTGAGCCAGGATTTGGCGGTGAGTTGAGTGCCGCGCGGGGCGCGGATTTCTACGTCGCGGAATTTTGTAGACATGATGTTTCTCCTCAAGAGATTTATTTTGAATACAACTTGTATAGACAACATATTACAAATATTATAAGCTCAATGCAAGCCTGTTTTCAGACAGGCATTTAAACCCGCCCACCGTAAGGATTCCGCCGATGAGCACTACCCTTTGGCAAAACGCCACCGTCGCCACCTTCAACCATCCCGAACAAACCGATTACGGCATGTTGCCGCAACACGATATTCTGGTTGCCAACGGCTTGATACAGGCCATCGAGCCGACAGGCCGCCTGAACGCCGAACACATCATTCCGGTCGACGGCGCGCTGATAACCCCCAGCTTGATTGACTGCCACACTCATCTGGTGTTCGGCGGCAGCCGCGCCCACGAATGGGAGCGGCGGCAAAACGGCGTTTCCTACCAGCAAATCAGCGCCGAGGGCGGCGGCATCAACAGCACGGTACGCGCCACCCGAGAAACCGGCGAAGATGAACTCTACCGCTTGAGCGAACAGCGCTTAAACAGCCTGCTGGCCGAAGGCGTGGGCTTGGTGGAAATCAAATCGGGTTATGGCTTGAACTTGGAAGCTGAAGCGAAAATGCTGCGGGTGGCGGCGCGTTTACAGCAAAGCGGCGCGGTGGAAGTGAGCCGTACGCTGCTGGCCGCCCATGCCGTACCGCCCGAATTTAAAGGTAATGCCGACGGCTATCTGGAGGTGGTGATTAACGAGATTCTGCCGACGCTGTGGCAGGAGCAAGCCTTTGATTGTGTGGACGTGTTTTGCGAAAACGTCGGTTTTTCCGCTGCTCAAACCGAGCGCCTGTTTCAAGCCGCGCAGGCCTTGGGTGCGCCGATTAAAGGCCATACCGAGCAACTCAGTTTGCAGGGCGGCAGCGCCTTGGTGGCCAAATACGACGGCTGGTCGGCCGATCACATTGAATATTTGGACGAAGCCGGGGTGGCGGCGATGGCAGCGGCGGGCACGGTGGGCGTGTTGCTGCCCGGAGCGTATTATTTCCTGCGCGAAAGCCAAAAGCCGCCGGTGGATTTGCTGCGCCGATACGGCGTGGCGATGGCGGTGGCCAGCGATTTCAATCCCGGCACCAGCCCGTTTGCCTCGCTGCGCATGAGTATGAACATGGCCTGCGTGCAATTCGGCCTCACCCCGCTGGAAGCCTGGCAGGGCGTAACCGTACACGCCGCCCGTGCGCTGCGGCGCGAGCAAGATTTCGGCCGACTGCAAGCCGGAATGCCCGCTCATTTTAATGTCTGGAACACCGACCGCCCGGTCGATATCATCTACGAACCCTTCCGCCCGCTGCTGCAACAGCGGGTGTTGCACGGCCATATTCAAGGATAAATAAGGATAAAACATCATGTGGCAAGCCACCGATTCCGCCGTTTGGCAGGGGCGCGACGACAGCCGCGAAAGCCCCGAAGCCCTGCGCGTATTCCAAACCGTTCAACAACATTCCGCTTGGCCGACCACGCTGGGCAAGGGCGATATCGCCTTAATCGGTTTCGCATCCGATACCGGCGTTCAGCGCAATCAAGGGCGCATCGGCGCGGCGGAAGCCCCGCCCGTATTGCGCCGCGCGCTGGCCAATATGGCGCATCATCCGGCTGCTTTTGCTTTGCACGATGCCGGCGATTTTGTCTATGCCGATTCACAATTAGAACAAGGCCAGCAAGCCTTGGCGGCGGCGGTATGCCAAATCCAGCAGGCCGGCGCGCGCACGCTGGTGTTGGGCGGCGGCCACGAAACCGCATTTGCCCACGGCAAAGGCTTGTTCGACGCCCATCCCAACCAACACATCAGCATCATCAATTTCGATCCCCATCTCGACCTACGCCGCGCCCCGCACGCCACTTCCGGCACCCCGTTTGCCCAACTGGCCGCCTTGGCGCAATCGCAGGGGCGCGCGTTTGATTACACCTGTATCGGCGCCTCGCGTGCCGCCAACACCGCGGCCTTATTGCACGATGCCGCGGCGTTGGGCGTCGATATCGTGTGGGATACCGAGGTGCATTGGGCGAACGCAGCCGCTTTGGCGGAAAAACTGCAACAAAAATGCGCCGCCGCTGATGCGGTGTACCTCACCATCGATTTAGACGTATTGCCCGCCGCGCAAATGCCCGCCGTTTCCGCCCCCGCCGCGCTCGGCATTCCGCTCGATTTGCTGCTGTATCTGATCCGCCCGATTTTGCACAGCGGCAAAACCCTCGCCGCCGACGCGGTGGAATACAGCCCGCCTTACGACCGCGAGCAACAAGGCGCACGCAGCGCCGCGCGTTTGTTGTGGCAGATTTGGCAGGATTGGCGGTAGCCGGTTTTTCAGACAGGCATTCGCTGGGAGCGCGGGCGGCTCGCCCGCAGGCAAGCGCTTCGCTTGCATCAACGGTTAAAAATTAAGCAAATACTTTTCTCAGTTTGCCTTGCGGGCAAATGCCCT
>CALFOA010000081.1 GCA_937919795.1 uncultured Neisseria sp. | reverse complement strand
GCTCTTCCGATCTCAACGCCAATGAGGAAACGAGGCGCATCAATACAGAAAAGGCAAAGCGGCGGGCGCGGCTGCCGGTGTGGCGGAATTTGCCGAATATGCCGATGCGGATGCTTTGAGCCATCACGAGCGCGCGCTGGCAATGGCAGCCAAGGAAGGCATTGCCTACGATGTGGCCGCCCGCCGCACCGCCGGTGTTTAACCATCACAACAGGAGCAAGCAATGAGCACTCATTTGAAACAGCTGCGCGGCCAGATCGACCCCGTATTGACCAATCTGGCCTTGGGCTACAAGCAGGCCGAATTTATCGGCGAGCGCATTATGCCGGTGGTGTTTACCGACAAAGAAGGCTTGCGCGTGCCGGTGTTCGGCAAGGGTTCGTTTGTGGAATATACCACCGAGCGCGCGGTGGGCGCGGCTTCGAACATCATCACTTTAGACAGCCCGAACTATATGCCGGTGGTGCTGGAAGAGCATGATTTGGCCGCAGGCGTGGATTACCGCGAGCGTGCGGAATCGCTGTATGACGAACGCGCCAAGGCCACCCGCCGTGTGACGCGCGGCATCCAGCTGCGCCAAGAAATCGAAACCGCTGCGCTGGTAACCAGCAAGGCCACTTATCAATCCGGCCACAGCAAGGATTTGTCGGCTACTAAGCAATGGAGCGACGATGCTTCCGACCCGATGGAAGAAATCGCCAATGCCAAAGAAACCGTGCGCGCCGCCTGCGGTGTGGTTCCGCGCGTGTTGGTGGTGGGCGCATCGGTGTTGCACGCCTTGTCCAAACACGATGCCTTGCGCGGCGCATTGAGCGCCAACGAGCGCAAAACGCTGTTGAGCCAGGAGCAAATCCGCCATCTACTTGATGTGGACGAAATCATTGTCGGCGCGGCGGTATCCACGCCCGACGGCAAAAAGCAGACTGCCGATATTTGGGGCAAGTTTGCCAGCCTGATTGTGCGCCCCGGTGTGGCAAGCGAGGGCAACGACGAGGGCATGCCGAGCTTCGGCTACACCTTCCGCCGCCACGGTATGCCGGTGGTCGACCGCTTCGAAGCAGTGGGCGGCAAAGTGGAATACGCCCGTTATACCGACATCCGCAAAGCGGCGGTGGTGGGCAGTATGTGCGGCTTTTTGTTTGAAAAAGCGATCGCTTGATTGAAACAGGCCGCCTGAAATGAAGATTGAATCCGGTCTGAGAAATTGAGCAGCGGTAAGTAGTTTCAGACGGCCTGATTTAAAAGGATACAACTCAATGAAACAAATCAATCCCGAGCAGTTGGAAGCCAAGATTAAACATGAAGAGTATCACCGCATCGGTGACACCATGACTGTTTGCTCATTGGTGTTACACAGCGGTTTTGTCGTTATCGGCCAGTCGGCCTGTATCGACCCTGCTAAATATGATGAGGCTGTAGGCTGCGAGATGGCTCGCAAGAATGCAGTTAATCAGTTGTGGGCGCTGGAGGGCTACCACGTGAAAGAAACCGATTACGCTGCTCAGGCAGCAATGGAGGCTTAAATGGCTAAGCAAACCAAACAGGTGGTATTAACCACCACCATCCCGGCAACGGGCGCGATTGTGGTGAACCGTTTTGTGAACTTTGCCGGTGCGCAAGCCAAGGCCGGTGAGGCGGTGGCGGGTGTATCTGCTTACGATGTAGCAGCCGGTGATTTTGCGGCTGTGGATGTGGTCGGCATTGCGCTGGTGGAAGCCGGCGGCGCGGTGGCTGCGGGAGGATCCGGCCAGCACGGCATCGGCGGGACCGGCGGTGACGGCGGGGCTGCCGGCCACCATCGCCTCTGCCTCGGACACCTTCTGGCAGGTGATGCCGATGGCGCCGGCGGCGATCTGACGCCGGGCCAGCCGGGGCAGCTTATGGGTCTTGATATGCGGGCGCAGGCGGATGCCGTGCTGTTCGCAATGGGCCTGAAAACGGTCGATATTCGCTTCGGCAATGTCCAGATCGACCAG
>CALFOA010000080.1 GCA_937919795.1 uncultured Neisseria sp. | reverse complement strand
GTGCGATGTAAGCAACCATCAGCTTTCAGGCAACATTAATCGGCGGGAAATTCGTTGTCGTGTTCGACGCGTTTGCCGTAAATACTGCGTTTACCTTTCTGCAGATTGAGGCTGGCCGTTTCACCCAAGCGCAGCGCCAAACCAATAGCCAGAATATCAATCACCACCAGTTGCAGTAGGCGGGAAACCATCGGGCTGTAGCGCTCGCTGTTTTCCTGAGAGGTTACATTGAGCACACAGTCGGCCAGATGTGCTAGTGCCGAATCAGCTCGGGTCACCGCGATAATCGCCGCACCGTTTTCTTTGGCGATGCTTACCGCATCCAACACTTCAATCGACGAGCCAGAATTGGATATCACCACCAATACATCTTGCTCGGTCAATACCGCAGCGGCCATCAACTGAATGTGTGGGTCGGAATAAGCAACCGTAGAAATACCGAAACGGAAAAATTTATGCTGGGCATCTTGCGCCACAATGCCCGAATTACCGACGCCGTAAAACTCGATACGACGGGCATGGGTAAGCATGGCAATGGCGTTTTCCAGATCGGTTTGACTGAGGAAACGGCGGGCACCGAGGATCGCCGCAGCGGTATTACCCAGTACTTTTTCGGTAACGTCGCCCATATCGTCGTCGCTGTTGAGCTCTTCATGGACAAACGGCATACCTTCTTGGCCGATATTGGCTGACAACGCCAACTTAAACTCCGGCAGGCCTTTATAACCTAAGCTACGGCAGAAACGAATCACCGTCGGCTGGCTGACCGCCGCTTTTTCAGCAATCTCTGCCACGGCGGCATGCACAAACCATTTGGGCTCAGCCAAGGCGCATTCGGCTACTTTTCGCTCGGCACCGGATAAACTGGCCAGCGATTCACTGATTTTGCTTAGCATTTTTATTTTTCCTCATTCAGATTCACCTTTATCTCGGGTTACAACCCTTTGATGCCTGTCTGAAAACATACACTGTTTCAGACAGGCTTTTTGATGCATTTACTTCTACGGTATTTTAAATACAGTTATATTACTGATTGGCCATCAGCGCATTATCCAATGCCACCGCCGCACCGGAAATGCCGGGGTGTTCGGCCAATACGATGTACACCGGAATCGCTGCCAGATAAGCATCGAAACGGCCTTTGTTTTCAAAGCGGTTACGGAACGGCGAGTTTTTAAAGTAATCGATAAAACGCGGAATAATGCCACCGCACAGATACACACCACCGCGTGCGCCCAAAGTCAACGCCAGATTAGAAGAAATGGTACCCAGCATCGCGCAGAAGATATCTAAAGTCAGTCGACACAAGGGCGAAGAGCCGCTTAAGGCGCGTTCGCTGATTTCTGCCGGAGTGAGTTTCTGCGGTTTAACGCCTTCTTTATGCGCCAGTGCTTCATAAATCAAGGTGAGGCCGGCACCACTGAGAAAACGCTCGGCAGAAACGTGGCCATATTTTTTCTTGGCGTATTGCCAAATCATGATTTCTGCATCATCAAACGGCGCGAAGCTGACATGGCCGCCCTCGCCTGCCAGCGCGATATAGGTACCATTGCTGTTTGGAATCAGGCCGCTTACGCCCAAGCCAGTACCGGGGCCGATAACGGCTTTCGGCGCATCTTCAATCGGCTTCATACCGCCGACTTGTACCAAGTCTTTTTTATCCATCTTGGTAATCGCCAAAGCCTGAGCAGTAAAGTCGTTGAGCAGAATCAGTTTTTCCAAACCCAGCGATTGGCGGGTAGTCTCGATGGAAAACGCCCAGTGGTGATTGGTCATCTGCACCCAATCGCCCACGATGGGATTGGCAATCGCAATCGCTGCATAGCTGATTTTCGGGTTGCCGACACGGTTTAAGTATTCCTTAATGGCGTCCACCAAGGTGTCGTAATCGTTACCGGGCAATACATCCACGTGTTCGATTTTTTGCGGCGCGGTTTCCAGCGCAAAGCGGGCGTTGGTACCGCCGATGTCGGCCACCAAGCGCGGCCAGTCGGCCAACTCTTTTTTTGGGGTTTCTTGGTTTTTAGCGGGTGTAGTGGACATGGCAGACAACCTTTGCTGAATGAAGAATAAAACTAACCGGAAAATCTTTGCTCACGGCCGCCGCCGCTTGGTCAAACACCGCTTTTTTATCGGCGCCGGCAATCGCCAGCAATACGGTAGGCGTTTGCTCAATCGCGGCCAGCGTCATCGAAATGCGCTCGTGCGGCGCGGTAACCGGAGTGGTGTGCAGCAGCGGTACCGAATTGGCTGTATCCAAGCCTTTATCCAACTGCGGCGCTTGCGGAAACAGCGAAGCGGTATGACCGTCGCCACCCATGCCCAACACCAGCACATCCGGTTGTTGATAATGTTGCAGCGCAAACGCTACCGCTTGTTCGCTGTCGGCCAGTGCCGCTTCATCGGCGCCTTCGGCAATCATCGGGATCCAACTGGCTGCCGCCGCTTGGTTTTTCAGCAGAAATTGGCGCACCAAGCCGGTATTGCTGTCGGCATGGGTGGTCGGTACGATGCGCTCGTCTACCAATGTGATGCCGACATTTGCCCAGTCCAAATCGATTTGCGACAAGGCTTCAAAAAAAGCAATCGGCGATTTGCCGCCGGAAACGGCCAAAACGGCACGGCCTTTTGCCGCCAACGCCTGCTGCAAAGCCTCAGCCACCGCTTCGGCTTGCGCTTGCGCGGCCGCAGCGGCATTGGCGTGTTCATGTAGTTGATAAGTCATAGCGTGATTCTCTTGTTTGTTTTATGGTTTGTTATTGTATTTTCAGACAGGCATTAAGCAATGCCTGTCTGAAACAAATTTATTGATCTTCCAACCAAGCATTGCCATCTTTAGCCAGCAAATCACGGGCAGCCTGAGGCCCCCAGCTGGAGGCGGCATAACCGTGCGGCGGCGTGCTGCTTTGCGCCCAATTTTCCATAATTGGCATCACCCATTCCCAAGCCGCTTCCAATTCGTCACGACGGTTGAACAGGTTCACACGACCGTCTATCACTTCGCGCAACAGCAATTCATAAGCCTCGGCGCGGCGGCCTTCGATGGCTTTAGCCAAATCAATGCTCATCTCGGCGGCTACTACGTTCATGCCGTTGCCCGGCTGTTTCATAAACACGCGGGCGCTTACGGTTTCTTGCGGTTGTAGGCTAATCACCAAGCGATTAGGAGTATTCGGGAACAAGCTTTCAGAATCTTCACGGAAGTTCAACACAATTTCGGCAGTTTTGCCGGCCATGCGCTTACCGGTACGCAGATAAAACGGTACGCCCTTCCAGCGCTCGTTATCAATTTCCGCTTTGATGGCCACATACGTTTCGGTGTGGCTATCTGCCGGTACTTTGTGCTCTTGCAGATAACCGGCCTGATCGTTGGTGGAAGTGTATTGTGCGCGGATTACGTTGGCATCGACATCGGCCGAAGTAAACGGCTTCAAGGCCTTCAACACCTTCATCTTTTCATCGCGCACATCGTCGCCTGCCAACGATTGCGGGCGCTCCATCGCGGTAAAACACAGCATTTGAATAATGTGGTTTTGCACCATATCGCGCAGTGCGCCGGTGGCATCGTAAAACTCGCCGCGCTCTTCCACGCCCAACTGCTCGGCAATGGTAATCTGCACGCTCTTCACAAACTGTTTATTCCACACCGGTTCAAAAAACACATTGCCGAAACGCAGC
>CALFOA010000079.1 GCA_937919795.1 uncultured Neisseria sp. | reverse complement strand
TTTAGCTCAAAGAGAACGATTTTGTAAGCCGCTAAAAGCGGCAACAGAATCGGTTTCGTACTATCTGTACTGTCTGCGGCTTGCTGCCTTGTATCAATTCTTTATTACTTTCGCTATACCTTAGCGGAAAACGGTATATTTGAAAAGCCAATAAAATGCCTGTCTGAAAACCCTTTTCAGACAGGCATTTTGCGTTCTACAAAACCGTTAAACAAACAAGCTGTTAAACAACCAAAACAGCAAGCCGGAAAGCAACATAGAAGCGGGTAGCGTCAGCAGCCAGGCCAGTGCTAGGCTGCGCACGGTAGATTTCTGCAAACCGGATTTGTTTGCCACCATGGTACCGGCCACGCCGGAGGATAACACTTGGGTGGTGGAAACCGGCAGCCCCAAGCCGTCGGCGGCGGCGATGGTGCTCATCGCCACGAGTTCGGCGGTGGCGCCTTGGCCGTAGCTCAATTCGGTTTTACCGATTTTCTCGCCCACGGTAATCACGATGCGTTTCCAGCCCACCATGGTACCCAAGCCCAGCGCGATGGCGACCATCACTTTTACCCAGGTGGGGATGAATTTGGTGGCTTCGTCCACATTGCGGCGGAAGCCTTGCAAGTCTTCTTTCAAGCGGCCGTGGGCGAATTCGGGTTTTTGTTTTTCCAGTTTTTTCACGGTTTCGGCAGCCAGATACATATCGTTGCGGATATTGCCGACCACTTTGGCATCCCAGCGTTGGAAATCCGGCTCGGTGCGGGCTTGCAGGGCGATGCTGTCGATGGTGTTGGCCAGCGCGGGTACCACTTGCGGGTTAAGCTGGTTGGAGCGCACATAATCGGATAACACGGTGCGGCCGTCGATCACTGCCGGTGCGTTCGGCGCGGTTTGGCGTAATTCTTGCGCGGTAACCTGCGCCAGCGCGGCAAATTGGGCGACATCTTTGCTCGGAATGGCGTGGTTCAGGCCGTAAGCCATCGGCAGGGTGCCGACCAGAATCAGCATAATCAGCCCCATGCCTTTTTGGCCGTCGTTGGAGCCGTGGGCGAACGATACGCCGGTACAGGTAAAAATCAGCAGCGCGCGCACCCACAACGGCGGCGGCAAGCCGTCTTTCGGCGCTTGAAACAACTCGGGGCGTTTCATCAGAAATTTTTTGGCCAACAGCAGCAATAAGGCGGCAAACACAAAACCGATCAGCGGTGAAATCAGCAGCGATAAGCCGACTTTCTGAACCTGTGCCCAGTCGATACCGGCGGTGGCGGTGCGACCGTGCAGCAAGGCATTGGCCACCCCTACGCCGATAATTGAGCCGATTAAGGTATGCGAAGAAGAAGCGGGCAGGCCGAGAAACCAAGTGCCGAGGTTCCAGATAATCGCGGCCAGCAACAGCGCGAACACCATGGCAAAGCCGCTGGCGGTGCCGACTTCCAGAATCAGTTCCACCGGCAGCAGGGCGATGATGCCGAAAGCCACCAGCCCGCTGGAAAACAGCACACCGAGGAAATTCCAGAAGCCCGACCACACCACCGCAGTGGGCGCAGGCATCGAATTGGTATAAATCACGGTGGCCACCGCATTGGCGGTATCGTGAAAACCGTTTACAAATTCAAAGCCCAGCGCAATCAATAGCGCCACGCCTAATAAGATATAGGGTAGCCAAGTGGTTTGATTGCTAGCAAAGGGGCTGAGGTCTTGTTGAAGGCTGAACACCATATAAATCAGTGCGCCGACAATAATGCTGATGAATACGATAGCTGCCGTGCGGCTGGGTTTTTGATCCAAATCCGGGCGCGCAGCACCCTTCATGGCGGAGTTTGGGGATTGCATTTAAATGAATAATCCTCAGTAACTTAATCGGAGGTTCGACGGCTTGGCCGCCGACAGTGGGAAGGCTGCTAAACAACAGCATCAGAATGTCGATACTATTTTACATTATCAAACATCTTTATGACAGGAATGTGACAAAGCGGCGGTTTCTTGTTATTAAGTCCAAAATGTGTGAAGAAGCTCGGTTATATATCGTTTGATAACGAGAAAAAGCTTTTCAGACAGGCATATGCCTGTCTGAAACCGTTTCAGCCGCTGATTAAAGAAGCCCCGATATTAATCATCAAAGCCAAAACGGCGGCATTGTAGAAAAAAGACAAAGTACAGTGCCACAAGCCGATGCGGCGCACTTCGCTGGAAGCCAGCGACACATCGGCGGTTTGGCCGGAGGTGCCGATGATGCAGGCGAAATAAACGAAATCGCCATAATCCGGCTTGGGTTGCTGCTCGGGAAAAATCAGGCAGGGCGGCCGTTTGGCGGCGATGTCGCGGTAATACATGCGCGCATAGTGCAAGGCGAATAAAACATGGGTAAACAGCCACGACAGAAAAATGGTAATCACCGTCAGCGCAATATGCCAAGTTTTGGCAACCCCTTGTAGCTCTCGGCTGACCCCCATTTCCAGCGCGATGGCGGTGAGCGAAAGCGCAGCGGTAACGGCATTCAGCAGCAAAATGGTGCGGCCGCCTTCGTCTTCCAGATGGGCGTATTTCAGCATTTTGGCCTGATCCGCGTTTTTCATCATCAGGAAAATCAGCACCAAATACACCACCACGCCGCTATTGAAGGCAAGCAGCGCGCGGGTAACGGTTTCCGCCTGCCACGGCAGCAGGGCGTAAGCGAGCAGGCCGCAGCCAATACCGGTCAGCAAACGGCGGTGGTAATACCAGAAGTGTTTGATCCGTTTTTTGAACACGCTGCTGTCCTTTTATCCGCTGCGGTTAGTCAGCGAGCGCTTTTAGGCGGTACAACGCTTCCAGCGCTTCACGTGGTGATAAGTCGTCGGGGCGCAGGTCGGCGAGCGCTTCTCTGATCGCGCTGTCTGCCGCATCCAGCGCCGGTGCTTCTGCGGCATCCACCTCTTCATTTTCAGACGGCATCATATTAAAAATATCCAGCTGCGGGCGGTGGGCGGCGGCTTGCGCTTCGAGTTCGCCTAGATGTTTGTGCGCGGCTTTGAGGGCGCGGGCGGGCA
>CALFOA010000078.1 GCA_937919795.1 uncultured Neisseria sp. | reverse complement strand
ATAGAGATACAGGTGGAGAAGTCCCGCGCCTACTGCGCCGAGAACGACCTGCGCGTGGTGGCCACGTACTGCGACTTCGCGCAGACGGGCACCAACACCGACCGCGCCGAGTTCCAGCGCATGATGGCCGACGCCAAGCGAGGGCTGTTCGATTTCGTGGTCATATATAAAGTTACCCGAATCATGCGCAACCGCGACGAGATGGCCATGGCGCGCATCATGCTGCGCCGCTGCCGCGTCGAGATACTGTACGCGGGCGAGGACATTTCGGACGGCTCGGCGGGCGTGCTGCAGCTGGGCATGCTGGAGGTGCTGGCGGAGTACGAGAGCGCGCTCGACGGCGAGCGCATACGCGACGGCATACAGAAGAACGCCGAGCGGTGCATGGCCAACGGGTGCGTGCGCTACGGCTGGGACATAGTGGACGGGCGCTACATGGTCAACGAGGAGGAGGCCGCCGCCATCCGCCTGGGCGAACAAGCCGCCCGCGCCGCCTTACCGGAAATCAAACGCAAGCTGGCGGCTTATCAGTATTGATGGTTTAGATAACACAATGCCTGTCTGAAACCTTTTCAGACAGGCATTTTCAACCCACATTCACCCCATCAAATCAACCTTTCATGTACCGAAACCGATACAACTGTTTTAAAGTTTCGTAGTGCGGGTGTAAATCCTGCCCACATCACTTCTATACAGATTAATGATTGAACTATAATGAAAAACTTAATCTGCATAACACCGGCAGCGGCCAGCCGCTGCTCCGAATAAATACCGTCACCATGCACGGTTTTCTTTTAGTAAAACACATTACCATGCCGTTTATCCGTATTTTGCTGCTGTTTACAGCGCTATCGGCCGCCGTTACCGCACGCGCGGGGCAGACCCAGCATATCGAGGGCAAACTCGATAACGGCTTGGTTTATCATATTTTCAACGTGCCCGCCGCTGGCCAACGCTTGGCGATGCGGCTGCAAATCGATGCCGGTACCGCCGATGAAAACACCGGCGAAGAAGGCATTGCCCACATCACCGAACATCTGGTGTTTCAAAGTTCCACCGCTTACCCCCAAGGTTTGAGCGCCCATTTGAATGCGCAGGGCTGGCAGATGGGGCGGCATTACAATGCGCTCACCGGCTACCACTCCACCCGCTATATGCTGATCCCGCCGCAAGGCACGCGCCAGCTTACGCAAGCCTTAGCGGTGTACCGTCAAATCTTGAGTGCACAACAGTTTTCGGCAGACGATTGGTCGCGCGAGCAGCAGGTAATCCTCGGCGAATGGCGGCAACAGCAAACCGTGCAAAACCGCCTCAACCAGCAGCAACATGCGCTGTTATACAGCGGCTCGCGCACCGCCCGCTATGCCCCCATCGGCAGCAAAACCGCGATAGACAGCGCCCGCGCGGATACCGCCAGCCGTTTTCACAACAAATGGTACGGCAGCAATAATGCGGTGTTGGTGGTGGTCGGCAAGCTGGATGTCCAACAAACCGCGGCGCAAATCCGTGCCGGCTTAGGCAGTTTGAACGCTATCCCGCTGCCCGCGCGTAACGCCGCCGAGTACGAGCCAAAACTTACCCAAACGCCGTACACCGCTTATCTGAAAGACAAAGACAACAGCGAGAGCAAGCTGGCGCTGGTTTTCCGCTTCAACAATGCGGCTTCGCAAGCGCGCGACGCTGCCGGCGACCAGTCGCGCCTGCTCGATAATTTCGCCGCCCATATTATCCACCGCCGCCTGCAACAATCCGGCGCGGCGGTCAGCCTCAAGCAGGGCAATATCGGCAAGCAAACCGGTTCGCTGGGCTTTTATGCCGATTCGGAAGCCGGCAAACACCAAGAAACGCTGGCGCAACTCAAGCAACTGGTCGAACAGATCCGGCAGCAGCCCGCCAGCGAAGAAGAAACCGCGGCCTACCGCAAAGTGCTGCACCAACACCTGAAAAACGAGCCCTTGCCCGACGATATACAGAAAATCGTGCAATTGGCCGATGAAACCCTGTTGGCCGGTCAGCCCGCCCCTTCCGCCGAGCGGCGCGCACAAGAGCGTAGCCAGCTTTATCAAATCAACGCCGCAGCGGTGAACCGACGCATCGGCGAATGGCTGAACGCACCCGACCAGCTCACGCTGATTCAGGCACCCGAGAGCGTGTTGGCGGCGGAAGCCACCCGCGCCGCCGCGCCCGCCGCCAAAACCGCAAACAAGGCGAAAAAGCAGCAGATGCCGGAAAAACTGTCCACCGCACCTGCTGCCGCTGCCGTTCCCGCCGCCACTCCCTCCTTTCCGGTACACCCAGGCCAAGGCAAGTTGGCAGCCGAAGGGTTTGACCACGACAATAAAGTCACCTACCTCACCTTCAGCAACGGCGATAAAGCCGTGTTACTGCAAAAAGCGGTGGCCGGTTCGCAACTCTATTTCAAAGCCATCGCCGACAGCGGTTATCAGCAAAGCGGCGCCGTTTCGTGGCAGGCGCAGTTGGCGGCTGATGTGGTGAGCCGTTCGGCACCCGCCGGTTTCAACGCCTCCACCTTCAAACAATGGCAGCAACAGCAAGGTATAAGCTTCAACTACCGCTTGGACAACAACCGCCAAAGCACCGACGCCCAAGCCCCGCAACACCGCTTAGAAGCCCTGCTGCAATTCTACCGCAGCCGCCAGCTTGCCCCCACCGCCGACAACTGGCAGGCCGCGCTGGAAACCGCCGCCGTGCGCCAGCCGGTGTTCCTGCAATCCCTGCCCGGCCGCCTCGAGCAGGAATGGGAAATCCTGCGCCACGGCCAAACCGAAGCGCGCGCGGGCGACGCGAACGAAATCCGCGCCTTGAGCCAAAACGACTTGCTGCAACAATGGCGGCAACTGGCCGCCGCGCCGGTTACCTATTACCTCGTCAGCAACCAGCCGCCGGAAAAACTCAAGCCGCTGCTGATTCAATATCTGGCCGACATCCCGCGTAAAAACAGCAGCAACCGGATGCTGCCGCTGCTGGAAGGTGCCACCCTGCGCCGCGTCGCCCTCAACGACACCGGCGGCACCGACATCAACGCCTGGTCGTGGCAGCCGTTTTACGACTGGACACCGGAAACGTCCGAACAAATCCCACTGCTGGTCAACCTCGCCAACGCCCGTTTGAAAGACGAATTGCGCAGCCGCCACCAAAGCGTTTACGGCGCCCGCTTCAGCGCCGAGCCGCAGCCCACCTATAACCGGGTAGAAAGCAAACTCTCGTTCAGCACCTCGCCCGCCCAAGCCGCCGAAGCGTGGCAGGCCGCGCAACAAATATTGACCCGCCTGCCGGAAGACATCAGCAAAACCGAAGCCGACAACCTGCAACGCCTGTTTATCGAACAGGAAGCCAAACGGCAGCAAAACCCCGAAATATGGCTGGAACGGCTGGCCGCCAGCCACCGCCACTACGGCGACGCCCGCTACCTCAGCCGCCTGCCCGAACTGCACCGCACCATCATCCAAACCCGCCTGCGGCAAACCGCCAAACTCTTGTGGTTCACCCCGAATGCGCGGGTGATGTTGGTGGATCCGAAGTAGTTTTATAGAGGTTTTAAACAAGCAAATGCCTGTCTGAAAGCTTAATGAAATAACTTTCAGACAGGCATTTTGAGTAGCAACAGTGTTACCGGCGGCATTTTTTCAGACAGGCATTGAACCGCGCATTTCCGCATTCAGCATCCACGGCGTGCCGAAACGGTCGGTCACGATGCCGAAACCGGCCGCCCAGAAAGTCGGTTCAAACGGCATCTGCACCTGCCCGCCTTCGGCCAGCGCGTCAAACAAACGCTTGCCCTCGGCCAAGGAATCGACGGTAACGGCAACATTCATGCCTTGCGGCGGCTGGTAGCCGGTACCTGCGGTACAAAACTCTTCCACCATATCGGAAGCCATCAGCAAGATTTGACCATTCACCACCAATTGCGCGTGCATCACCAGCTTTTTCGTCGCTTCCGATAATTCCGGCATTCCTTCTTCGGGCGGCAAATCGTTGAAGGTCATCACTTGGGCTTCAGCGCCCAACAAGTCGGCATAAAAGGCAACGGCTTCGGCACAATTGCGGTTGAACGTTACATAAGGGGCGGTGGTAATTTTCATGATTGATTCCTCTTTATTTGGGGGTATGGAAGGCCAGTATAAACGATTCGCCGAAACGCTATTTATCCCGAATTGCGCATTGCGCTATTCACCTTTTTATTTTCGATAACGATATAATCCGCATCCGATCCTTTGCTGTTTTCTATCAAGCCATAGAAACCCATAAATATGATGAACCGCCCTTTCTCTCTGTTGTTATCACTACTGCCGCTGGCGCTGGCCGCCTGGTTGTGTATGCAGCTATCGGCGCTGCCGCAGTTGTCGGCCTATGCCATCAGCCCGTTAACGCTGGCGATTTTGGCCGGTATGGTGCTGGGCAACAGTATTTTTCCGCGCTGGGCGGCGCATTTCTCGCCCGCACTGGCGTTTTGCAAAACCCGGTTGCTGCGGCTGGGGATTGTGTTGTATGGCTTTAAAATCACCTTGGCGCAACTGGCTTATGTCGGCTGGCCGGCCTTGCTGGTGGATGTGTTGATGGTATTGGGCACGTTTATGCTGGCGATGTGGCTGGGGCGGCGCTGGCAGTTGGCGCCGAATACTGCCGCGCTGGTGGGTGCCGGCAGCGCTATTTGCGGGGCGGCGGCGGTATTGGCTACCCAGCCGGTGTTGAAAGCCGACAATCGCGACGTGGGCGTGGCGGTGGCCACGGTGGTGGTGTTCGGCACGCTGGCGATGCTGCTGTATCCGCTGCTGGCGCATTGGGTGATGCCGGTCGACGCCTCGGCGGCGGCTTGGTTTGGCTGGGGTATTTACACCGGCGCCAGTGTGCACGAAGTGGCGCAGGTGGCGGCGGCCGGGGCGGCGGTGAACGCTACGGTGGCGGATGTGGCGGTGATCACCAAAATGATACGGGTATTACTGCTGGCGCCGTTTCTGCTGATATTGCCGTGGCTAATGCGCCGTTTCGGTGCGCCCGCCCAAGCCGGCAAGGCGGTGTTGCCGTGGTTTGCGGTCGGTTTTTTGGCGATAGTGGTGGTTAACAGCTTAGTACAGCTGCCGCCGCCACTCTATCAGGCCGTCCTGACTTTCGATACCTTTCTGCTCACCATCGCCATGTTCGCGCTGGGGCTGACCACACGTTGGCAAAGCGTACGCGAGGCCGGGCTCAAACCGCTGGCGCTGGCCGGTATGCTGTGTGCTTTGTGCGTGGTGGGCAGCGTGTTCAGCTTCCCCATGTTTGGCAGCAAATGCGCACCCATCCAGATC
>CALFOA010000077.1 GCA_937919795.1 uncultured Neisseria sp. | reverse complement strand
CTTACAGGCTTATTTTTCTCAACCTGTTGTGTAAACAACGCGGTGATTTCTTACAACTAAAACATTTAAATCAACAAAATTTAAATACAAACAAATAGTTAATACAATTTATTTGTCATACCAATTAATATTAAATTCAAGGATCCCTTCTGTACCTATTTTATCTGGAAATAACTATGCCTGTCTGAAAATGAGCTTGCGAGTTTCTGCAAAGCTAAACTAGTATTTTTCAGACAGGCATTCTCATTCATAATCTTTACTTAAAGCCGAGTTTTTTCTTACTCTTAAAACCGTTCCAACATCCATTTCACATAACGGCTGACACCCTGCTCGACATCGTAAAACGGCTCTTCATAACCTGCTTCACGTAATTGGGTAATATCCGCTTCAGTAAAGCTCTGATATTTACCCTTCAAAGCGTCGGGGAACGGAATGTAGCGAATCAGCTCGGCATCTACCAATTGTTGCAAAGACATTTTCTCTTTACCTTCCGCCGCTCGACAGGCGTTTACGGTAGCGGCGGCCAAATCGTTAAACGGTTGGCTTCTGCCGGTGCCGAGATTGTAAATGCCGGAAATTTCGGGGTGGTCGAAGAAAAACAGGTTTACTTTCACCACATCTTCTACGCTGACAAAATCGCGGCTTTGCTGGCCTTCGCCGTAGCCGTCGTAAGCGCCGAACAGGTTAACATAGCCCTGCTCGCGGTATTGGTTGAAATGGTGGAAGGCCACCGAAGCCATGCGGCCTTTATGCTGTTCGCGCGGGCCATAGACATTGAAATAGCGGAAGCCGGCCACTTGCGCGGTGAGGCCTTCGGCCATGCGGCGGCGCACCACTTGGTCAAACAGAAATTTGGAATAGCCGTATACATTCAGCGGCTGCTCAAGCTCGCGCTCTTCGCGGAACACTTCGCCTTTGCCGTACACCGCCGCGCTGGAAGCATAGAGATAAGGAATGCGTTCGTCCTGACACCAATCGAGCAGATCGAGGCTGTATTGGTAGTTGTTGTCCATCATATAGAGGCCGTTGTGCTCCATGGTATCAGAGCAGGCACCGTCATGGAAAACTGCTTGAATATTGGTGAACGGCAGAATGTGTTCGCGAACTTGGCGGATAAATTCGTGCTTATCCAGATAATGCGCGATTTCGCACTCAGCCAGATTGGCGAATTTTTCGCCACGGGTAAGATTATCAACGGCGACAATATCGGTGATGCCGCGCTCATTAAGCGCTTTGACGATGTTGCTGCCGATAAAACCGGCCGCGCCGGTAACGATGATGGTCATGGGATGCTTTCCTCTCGGGACAATATCAAGCAATTATATAGCGAAAGCGGCGCTTACAAAACCAATGCCTGTCTGAAAACAAGCTTGCGGGTTTCTACGAAGCTAAAACAGTTTTCAGACAGGCATGGAACCGTACCGTATGCTTTATCGGAATAATTTGGACAACCAACCGCCCTTTTTTCCACCACTCAACATATTGTGGAATGGACCTTCCTCAAACACAACGGCTCCTTGGTCAAACGACAGACCAATTCCGCGTGCATAAAAGCGCACCTCCGGAAAGGCGCCTGCAATAGCAGTCAATAAATCGATAACCTGTTTCGAGGTCATATCGGTAAAACCGTAAGAAAACGGCTCATCCAATGCAACCTCGAAATCGTCAACGATATTCGGATCAATATTATTATGACGCAACCAAGTGGAAACCACTGGCGTAAAGTCTGCCGCCCTCAACTCGCCTTTTGGGTAATTGCTATCATCCCAACTGAGTTCCAAGCGCATACGGTAATGTTTCATACGTTTACTTTCCCACAAATATTAGTTAACCACCCCCACTGATCACTCTGTTTTTTTAATTTAAATGAGAAATACTCATTTATTTAACTGTATCAAAACACATCAATCAGGTAGTAATTGCAATATAGATAAATCATTTGGAAAATGATTCCATCATCATTTTCATTTAGTTTTCATATTATAAGGCTTCGGCCAATTCGTCAAACGTGCAGACGGCAGTACCGAGTTTGGTCACCACCACACCGGCAGCAGCATTCGACAATTGCATCGCTTCCGGCAAAGCCATGCCGGCGGCCAAAGCCAAGCCCATTCCGGCAATTACGGTATCACCGGCGCCGGAAACATCATACACTTCCTGCACACGTGCAGGCTGGTGATGCGGTTCGCCGTCACGGAATAGAGACATGCCTTCTTCACTGCGGGTGAGCAACAGTGCTTCTAAGCCGAGATGATGGCGTAATTGTTCGACCTTCTCCTGCAAATCCTGTTCAGATTTCCACGAGCCGATCACTTCTTTCAATTCCGCGCGGTTGGGGGTAAGCAAGGTGGCACCAGCATATTTTTCATAATCGTCACCCTTCGGATCGATCAATACCGGTTTGCCCGCCTCGCGCGCCCAGTCAATCATTTCCGATACGTGGCTGAGTCCGCCTTTACCGTAATCAGAAAGAATCACCACATCATACTGCGGCAACAATTGGCGAAACTCTTCTTTTACCTGCGCCAGCACTTCATAGCCGGGCAGATTTTCAAAATCTAAGCGGATAAGCTGCTGGTTACGCGCCACTACCCGCAGCTTCACCGTGGTATCCATGCCCGGATCACGCAGCAAATGAGCGGCTACGCCCCATTCAGTCATCAAGCCTTCCAGCGTTTCACCGGCTTCATCAGCACCGGTTACCGACAGCAGCGCAGCCTGCCCGCCTAACGAAGCGATATTGCGTGCCACATTGGCGGCACCGCCTGCACGTTGGTCGACTTTGCCGATTTTGGCCACCGGTACCGGCGCTTCGGGAGAAATACGCGAAACGTCGCCAAACCAATAGCGGTCAAGCATCACGTCACCCACCACCAATACGCGGGCGGTGGCTAGCTTTTGTTTTAATTGCGGAATATTGTGATTTAAAGTCATTAATCTTTCCATTTGATTTCGTATGTTCTACTATTTAAAGCAGGATACGAGATAGTTACCTTGGTAAGTCATCACAAAAGGCTCCCAGCATAGCTTTCAGACAGGCATTGTGCAAGTAAAATGCCTGTCTGAAAGCTAGGGCGCCACTAAACTATTCACTTCGCGCAACACTGCCACCGGATCGGCGGCTTGGGTAATCGGCCGCCCCATCACCAAATAGCTAGAACCGGCCGCCAACGCTTGCGCGGGAGTCATGATGCGGCGTTGGTCATCTTGATTACCGGCCACATCCAAACGGATGCCGGGGGTTACCAACACAAATTCTTCGCCCAAGGCGGTGCGCAGCGGGGCGGCTTCGTGGGCGGAGCAGACCACGCCATCCAAGCCTGAGCTTTGCGCGAGCGTTGCCCAACGCGATACCAACTCTTCCACCGGCGCGTTCCAGCCGATTTCGGCCAAGTCAGATTGTTCCATGCTGGTCAACACGGTTACGCCAATCAGCAAAGGTTTTTGCGCATAGCCCGCCACCGCTTCGGCAGCCGCTTCCATCATACGTCGACCGCCGGAGGTGTGCATATCCACCATCCACACCCCCATCTCAGCTGCCACTTTACAGGCTTGCGCGACGGTATTCGGTATATCGTGGTATTTCAAATCGAGAAACAGCTTAAAACCCTGATTAATCAAATCTTCGGCCAAACGGCGGCCGGTGGCGGTAAACAGTTCTTTACCGATTTTGAGTTGGCACAAGGCGGGATCCAAACGGCGCACGAAGTTTAAAGTATCTTGGCTGTTGGCAAAATCCAGCGCCACAATCACGGGCAGGCGCGCGGGCGGTTGGGTAAAGTCGCTGATTAAAGGGTTCATGGGGATTTCCGTTTTCAGTTTTTTCAGACAGGCATTATAAATTTGGCCGGATGCTCGGCGATATAAGCGGCCACCGCGGCCATATCTTGTTCAGCGCAATCATAATATTCGCCGTCGAGTTCCTCGAAATCGGCAAACTGTTGGCGCAGTTCATCCAAAGCCACGCCCTCTTCGCTCAAGCGCTCAATGGCTTCGCCGTGTTTCACATACAGCGCTTTCCCTTGGTCGAGTATCTTGGGCGTGGGCTTGATGCGCCAGCGGCGCAGGCTGTCGGCCAACGGATTGAGCAATACATACTCGCCGTAACCTGAGGCAATCAGTTGCACAAAGCCGCCTTCCTGTACTTGGCTGTCGAGATACACATAAGCCATCAGGGTGTGCTGCTCGTCGGTGAGTTGCTCTGCCGCCGCTTCGCCCGCGCTTTCCAGATAGGCAAAGCAGGCATCGGCGAGGGTGTACACCATTTGCTCGGGGCTGTCGTAGGACTGGGGATTGGTATCCGGTTTCATAAATCATCGCCGCTTGATGGTTTTTCAGACAGGCATTGAGTGTTAAATGCCTGTCTGAAAAGATTAAACTTCAATTTTATTCGGGGTAAAGGTTTCCCATTTATTGCACGCCGGGCAATGCCAGAAATAGGCTTGCGATTTGAAATGGCAGTTGCGGCAACGGTACATCCAGTTTTTCTGCAACTGGCGGCCGATGATGCTGCGTATCATGTCGGCATCGGCTTTCCAAGCCGGATTCAGCTCGCTGATTTGCAAACCGAGCAGTCGATAAACGCCGTTTAAATCCGGCTTGCGGCGTACGATTTCCACCGCGGTTTCATTGGCGGCTTGTTCGCCTTTGAGCAACAGCGATTTATCGTAAATCACATTAATCAAATCAATCTGCGGAAACGCTTCGGTATAACCGATTAACACATCCAAGCCTTCTTCCGGCTTGCCCAACGCATCATAAGCATCGTATAAGCGCTCGCCCACCATGCTCAAATAAGCGTGGTTTTGTTTTTCGATGGCAGTATAAGCCTCAATGGCCGCGCGGAAATTGCCGCGTTTAAATTCGATGTCACCCAAAATCATATTGGCACGGGTACATTTGGAATTGGCCGACAACGCGGTTTTAGCGTGTTGCAACGCGGTTTCAAAATCGGATTTGAACAACGCCGCTTGCGCCATTTCGCAATAAAACTGAGCGATTTCAAACTGATAAGTTAATTCATCGTGACTGAGCAATTTGGCCATATTGATGGCTTTTTCCCAGTCGCGGTCTTGCTGGTAAATATTGAGCAACACCTCACGCGCCTGTTTCGCCATATTGCCTTCCTGCAATTCGAGGAAGATTTGCTCGGCACGATCCACCAAACCTGCGCTTTGATAGTCCTGCCCTAATTCAAACAATACGCGGGCACGCTTTTCGCCCACCGTATCCGGCGATTCCAGCAAGGTTTTGTGCATCGAGACCGCTTTGTCGTTTTCACCGCGCAAACGGTAAATCTTGCCCAAAGTCAGGCTCAAATCATAAGAATCGGCCGGGCGCTGTTCCACTACCTCGGCCAGATTACGCGCCGCCTTGCCGGTATTGCGGTCTACCAGTGCATCCAAACTTTTATAAAAGCCCGCCGGCACGCTTTTGGCTTGATTGAGCACGGTTTTCATGTCCACCCGGGCGGCGAACCAGCCCATCGCGAAAAACACCGGCAGCAAGCCTATCGGCAGCAGCCACATCCATAAATCAATTTCCATTGCCGCCCTTAGCTTGAACTGCGGGTTTAGCCGCTGCGGTATTGGCCGGCACCGCAGGTACCGCCAAATCTTTTTCGGTCATGCGCGCACTTTTGGCGACTTCGCGGCGCAGACGGTTATTTTCACTGCGCAGGCGCAATAAACGGCCAAACATGGCGAACACACCGAACACGGCGCCAATCAAAAACGCGCCGAACAACACCACAATCAGCGGCAAATCCAGCTGTTGGCCGGGTAAATAGAAGAACGGAACGGTTTGCGTATTGCTCAAAGCAATCAGCAGGAATACCAAAAAAATCAGAACCTTGATAACGAGATAAATCAATTTCATTGTTTACTCCACAAAAAACCGGCGCCTGGCGCACAGCTGTCGGATAATCGGTTTGAGCGCTAGTTTAAACGATTTAGCGCTTTTTTGATACGCCGCCGCGGCATACGTTCCCCTAACATAGAAAGAACGCTAACGCTTCAGTATAATCCTAATCCATCACGCCGCTTTTTCAGACAGGCATTCTCTCTACACGAACCGCACCCCATGATTATCCGCCCGCAAAACCGCCTCGCCCTGCTCTATATTCTACAAGGCTCGTTCTTCCACCGTCTGTGGAAACCACTTTTATTGCTGTTTCTATTTTCGGTAGCGGTGTCCTACCATCAACGTCATATTCTCGAATACCAGATTCCGCTCAACGCCACCGTGTTCACCCTGCTCGGCATTGCGTTGGCAATTTTTCATGGCTTTTGTAACACCGCTGCTTACGACCGTTTCTGGGAAGGCCGCAAACAATGGGGCGCACTGATTTGGCAAACCCGCGCGCTGGCCTATAAAGTCACCACACTGCCGCATATTCCCGAGCACACCCGCCGCGAAATGGTGAGCCTGATCATCACCTTCAGCCACTGCTTGCGCCACCAATTGCGCGGCGAGAGCGCCGAAGCCAACATCCGCCGCACCGCGCCGGAAGTTTATCAAGCCGAATTGCTGGCCAGCCCTTATCCCGCCCTGATGACCAACCAACTGCTCGCCCGCCTCAACGCCCAGCTTTTGCGCGACGACCACATCGGCAGCATCGAATGGCAGAGCATAGACGACAATCTGGAAGAAATCGCACTGATTCAGGCCGCCTGCGAGCGCATCAGCAACACGCCGATTCCGTTTGCCTATTTCGTGATGATGCACCGCACCGTATACGGCTACTGCTTTTTACTGCCCTTCGGCCTGATCAACAGCATAGGCTGGGTGACGCCGTTTATGGTGACCTTTGTCGGCTATACCTTTATGGCCTTAAGCGAAATCGTCGACGAAATCAGCGAGCCGTTCGGCACCGCCGAAAACGACCTAGCGCTCACCGCCATGTGCCAAACCATAGAAACGCAATTAAGCCTGCTCGGCGGCCTCAATCTGCCGCCCTCAGAAGAACATGCCAAACGCGGCACTTATATCGTACAATAAGCGCCGAACTGTTTATGAAAGGATCAATCATGAGCCAAAACAAACCCCAAACCGTTGTCATCACCCCGCACGATTTGCCGCTGCACTGCTCCGGCCCCGCCAACGAAACTTGGAACGGCCACCCACGCGTGTTTCTGCCGATTGAGTCCAACAGCAGCATCGAATGCCCCTATTGCGGCACCGTTTATCAGCTCGACGGCGAAATCAAAGGCCACCACTAAACATGACAGCGATTACAGATAAAGTGTTGCCCGGCCGTTTGGCACACGGCTATTGGCGCGCCCACGAATGGGGGCTGGACGACAATGCCTGTCTGAAACAGATTCACCAGCTTTTAGAAATGGGCATCAGCAGCTTCGACCACGCTGCCTGCTACGGTGGTTTCACCAACGAAGAGCCGTTCGGCCGTGCCCTCGCGCTGGAAAAAAGCCTGCGCGACGAGTTATACCTCATCAGCAAATGCGGCATTCTGTTTCCCAACGACGAATTACCGCACATCCGCAGCCATTATTACGACAACAGCCGCGAACACATTATCTGGTCGGCCGAGCGTTCGATTAAAAAACTGCAATGCAGTTACTTGGATTTACTGCTGATCCACCGCCCTTCGCCTTGCGCCAACCCGGAAGAAATCGCCGCCGCGTTTGATGATTTGCACCGCCGCGGCTTGGTGCGCCAGTTCGGCGTTTCCAATTATTCCGCACAAAAATTCAGTATGTTGCAATCGTGGGTGGATCAGCCGTTGGTCACCAACCAGATTGAAATCTCACCGCTGCACTTGGCACCATTTGACGACGGCAGCCTCGATTTCCTGCTGGAAAAACGCTTGCGCCCGATGGCTTGGTCGCCGCTCGGCGGCGGCGATCTGTTTAACCCGAAAAACGAACGCAGCGCCCGCATTGCCGAAGCACTGCTGGCCGTCGGCCAAGCGCACGGCGAAACCCGTTTGGACACCCTCGCCTACGCTTGGCTGCTCGCCCACCCTGCCGGTATTATGCCGATCGTCGGTTCCGGTCGGCTTGATCGCATCCAAAATGCGGTTGACGCCTTAAATATTCCGTTCAGCGAACCAGAATGGTTAAGCGTTTATACTGCTGCACAGGGTACGCCGTTACCTTAAAACATAAAAATGCCTGTCTGAAAAAATCCGATTGATTGTTTAGATTTTTCAGACAGGCATGATTCATTTCACTGACTACACACGTTTATGAGCAGAAAAATCCTGATTATCTCCCCCAGCTGGATAGGCGATTGCGTGATGACGCAACCGCTCTACCAACGCCTGCACGAGCTTCACCCCGGTTGCAGCATAGACGTGTACGCGCCCAAATGGTCGATGGCGGTGTTCGAGCGCATGCCCGAAATCAATCGGGTAATGGAAAACCCGTTCGGCCACGGCGCGCTCAGGCTCAAACAGCGCTGGCAAGCCGGCCGTGAGCTCGGCAAACTCGGTTACAACCAAGTGATCGTACTGCCTGGCTCGTTTAAATCCGCCATCATCGCCCGCGCCAGCGGCATCCGTTTGCGTACCGGCTATGTCGGCGAATCGCGCTATCCGCTGCTCAACGACATCCGCAAGCTCGATAAAGCCGCGCTGCCCTTAATGGTCGACCGCTACACCGCGCTCGCCCACCCCAGCCAAGCCGACTTCAACGGCCATTCCGGCCAGCCGCATTTCCAAATCGACCCCGCCAGCCAGCAAGCCGCGCTCGCTAAACACCAACTCAACACCGAGCGCCCCATCCTCGCCTTCTGCCCCGGCGCCGAATACGGCCCCTCCAAGCGCTGGCCGGCAGCCCATTTTGCCGAACTCGCCCGCCGTTACGCCGCCGAAGGCTGGCAAATCTGGCTGTTCGGCTCGCAAAAAGACCGCGACATCGCCGACGAAATCAACCGCTTGAGCGACAACCTCTGCACCAACCTGTGCGGCAGCACCAGTCTCTCCGAAGCCATCGACCTGCTCGCCTGCGCCGATACTGTGGTCTGCAACGACAGCGGCCTGATGCACTTGGCCGCCGCGCTCGACCGCAAACTGATCGCGGTCTACGGCTCGTCCAGCCCCGACCACACCCCACCTTTGAGCGACAAAGCCAAAATCATCAGTCTCAAACTCGAATGCAGCCCCTGCTTCAAACGCGAATGCCCGCTTGGTCATACCGACTGTTTAAACAAACTCACGCCGCAGATGGTGTGGGATAAAGCGCATCAACCGTAAGTCTGTCTAAATTAGACATCTTCACAAATCGATATATTTGAAAGAATCATCATCTCTAACTTATATACAACAGTATCTTTCTAGTAATCCACAATAAGCACCAAAAGATATTCAGACAGGCATTCAATCTTTAAAATACCTACCTGATAACAAATAAAAAATGGAGCTATCTTCATATAAACAAATCCATCTGAATTTGAAATAACTACTCAATTTTTAACTTAAAAACTAAATTATGGGAAAACTAAAATTATGAGTGATTGGGACTTTCTTTATGAAATGAGAGATCGTGGGTACAGTAATGATGAAATAATGGAAGCAATGGCTTGTGGTTATGCTCCA
>CALFOA010000076.1 GCA_937919795.1 uncultured Neisseria sp. | reverse complement strand
AGAAGCGCTCGATGTCGTTGCCTTTGTAGGTGCTGCCGTCGCCCCAGATGTTCACATCATCTTCTTTCATCGCTGCCACCAGCATGGTGCCGGTAACGGCGCGGCCTAAGGGCGTGGTGTTGAAATAGGTAATGCCGCCGGTAGAAACGTGGAACGCGCCGCATTGGATGGCGGCGATGCCTTCGTGTGCCAACTGGCTGCGGCAATCAATCAAACGCGCCTGCTCTGCGCCGTATTCTTTGGCTTTTTTCGGAATGGCGTTGTAATCGTCTTCATCGGGCTGGCCGAGGTTGGCGGTGTAGGCATAAGGCAGCGCGCCTTTCAGTTTCATCCACAACAACGCGGCAGAGGTGTCGAGGCCGCCGGAGAACGCGATGCCGACCTTTTGGCCGACCGGCAGATTTTGCAAGATAGTGTGATTGCTCATCGGAAAATTCCTATAAAATAGTAGTAACGCAGGCAATAAGCGAAAAACGTTTATTATTGTACGATTTGCCGCCAACGTCCAGCCTGTATTGCTGATTTCTCAATACGATGCCTTTTCAGACAGGCATTTTTGGGATTGATACGGTCTCTTTTGCTATTTAAGGGCTCTATATGTCTTCAAATAATCGGATTTTTCCGCTTTTTCTTGCTGTTTTAATCAGCGCGGTCATCGTTTGGTCCGGCATTAACCCTACCAGCCGCGCGGTATGGTGGGCGGAAATCCTACCCATTTTGGCGGTATTCGGCGGCTTGATTTTCACTTCCCGCCGCTTCCGTTTCAGCAATTTGGCTTATCTGCTGATGAGTTTTTGGCTGCTGTTACACACCGTCGGCGCCCACTATACCTTTGCCGACGTGCCCTTTGATTGGGCAAACCGCCTGCTCGCCCCTTTGCTGGGGGAAAACCGCAACCATTTTGACCGCGTCGGGCATTACATCATCGGCTTTTATGCTTATCCGATGGCTGAATGGCTAAGACGGCATAATCTGTGCAGCATGGCCTTGGCGTTTTTCTTTTCGCTGTTTTTCATTATGGGCGTGGCGGCAGCTTATGAAATTATCGAATGGCAATATGCCGTGCTTGAAGGCGGCGATGCCGGTGTCGAATTTTTAGGCTCGCAAGGCGATATTTGGGATGCGCAGAAAGATATGCTGGCCGATACCCTGGGCGCTTTAACCGCATTGTGCCTTTATTTGCTGGTGCGACCCGATAAACGTTTGCCTGCGCTCGGGCAAACGGGTAATACTTTATCATCGTAAAATGATTTCACCGCTCTATACCTTTTCAGACAGGCATTTTGTCCTGATGCCTGTCTGAAAAAATGATTGTATGAATAAACTGATTTATACCCTGGCCGGCCGCCCCATCACCCTGCAATTAAAGCGCAGCGCCCGCAAAAACATCATTCTGCGGCCGCTCACGCCCGATTCGATCAGTATCAATGTGCCGCCGCATCTGAGCCGTCGTTATCTGGAAAACTGGCTAAACAGCCACCAACAGCTACTGCTCGATGTGCTTGCCCGCGCACCGGCCGATGCGGCCAATCGCAAACCAAGCCACATTTGGTATCACGGCGAGCCGCATCAGTTGGCCGAGCACGATGCGGCGCATATCACCATCGACTCGCCAACACTGTGGCTGCCGACGCGAACTTGGCCGCAACAGCAGGCGCAGTTGCGCCGTTTGCTGCAACACCGCGCACAGGAGCGCCTGCTGCCGCGCTTGGCGCTGCACAGCGAACGCCTGTCGCTGCGCCCGGCGGCGATGGCTTTATCCAACGCCAAAGGCTTCTGGGGCGTGTGCCGCGCGCGCACCGGTATCCGTTTGAACTGGCGCTTAATCGGCGCGCCGGATTTTGTGGTCGATTATATCTGCGTACACGAGTTGTGCCACCTGCCCCACCCCAACCACAGCCCGCGCTTCTGGGCGTTGGTCAACCGCCACACCCCGCACACCGAAGCGGCTAAACATTGGCTGAAACAACACGGCAATGAGCTGTTTTGGCTGGACGCGCCTCGTTAATCCCCTCTATCCGGCGGAATAGTCAGATTCGGCAGATTCCAGTTGCGGTACACCGCCAGCATACGGAAGGCGAAAATAAACAGCAGCGTCAGCACATCGCGCAGCCACAGCGAAAAGCCCAGCGAATACATCAGCCAATACAGCAGCCCGCCGCTGAGCGACGCGGTAATGTAGATTTCCCGCTGCAAAATCAACGGCAGTTGGCGGCACACCACATCGCGCAAAATACCGCCCACCGAAGCCGTCATCACCCCCATGGTCAGCACAATCGGCCAGGCCATTTGCTTTTCCAGTGCCGCTTCAATGCCGATGACGGTAAACGCCGCCAAACCCAGCGCGTCAAACCAGCGCATCGCCCTGTCCAGCCGTTCAAACTGATAATAAAATACCTGCACCACCAGCGAAGTCGTCACAATCAGGTAGAAATAATTGAGGTCATACAGCCAGAACACCGGCACCCTGTCGAGCAGCAAATCACGCAGCGTACCGCCGCCCACTGCGCCGACAAACGACACCAACAGCGCCCCGAAAATATCAAAATTCAGCCGCTTGGCCAGCACCGTAGCCGCCACCGCGCAGGCAAAAATGCCGACCATGTCGAGCGTGTAAACAATCAGCGATTCGGAAGGTAATACTATATTGTGTTGTAACATATTGTTTTGTTTTCTTACTTCTTCAATCGATATGCCTGTCTGAAAAGTATTTTTTATTTTTTCAGACAGGCATAAATTCATTCTTATATACAGTTTGATTTATCAGCAACCTATTCCTTCCTCCGTCTTTACGGGGAAGGCGAGGATGGGTGCGCTTCCGTTAATAAACCCTTATTTCTTTTAACTCAACCAGCCTGCTACTCCAGCACCAAGCGCTCGCCCATCACCTCCAACAACACCGACACATGCGAGCGCGCCGGATTTTTCACCGCCGTCAGCAAACACACCTCGCCTTGCCGCTGCCAAGCACGCAATTGCGCCAGCGCCGCCTGCTGCGCCCCGCCCTGCAATTCCTCGACATAACGCGAGGCAAACTCATCAAACCGCCCCTGCGGGTCGGCATGATACCAACGGCGCAGTTCGGCGGAAGGCGTGATGTCTTTCAACCAATGCACACTGGCCATCTGCTCTTTGCTGATGCCGCGCGGATACAGACGGTCAACAAACACCAAAATCTCGCCTGCCGCTTGAAAACCGTAAATCCGGCTGACTTTCATCGCTCTTGTTTCTTCCACTCCAGCGCCAAATCATACAAAGCTTTCTTATTCGCCCCGCTGATTTTCGACGCCAATTCCGCCGCCTGCTTGGTCGGCAACTCCGCCGCCAATATCTTCATCACTTTTTCCGCTTCCGGCGGTAAACCACTCTCTTCGCGCGGTGCGGCCGGATGCAGCACCAATACCATCTCGCCGCGGCTCTGATTATTGTCTTCTTGCAAACGGGTAACCAAATCGTTCACTGTGCCGCTTAAAAAAGTTTCAAAGGTTTTGGAAATTTCGCGTCCCAACATCAGCCGTCGCTCGGGAAACAGCGCCTGCATATCAGCAAGCGTGGCTTCAATGCGGTGCGGCGTTTCAAACATCACCACCGGAAAATCCGCTTCCTGCCAGCCCACCAACCGCTTCTGGCGTTCGCCCGCTTTGGCCGGCAGAAAACCGGCAAAGTAAAAGGTAGAATCGGCCACTCCAGACACGCTCAATGCCGCCATTACCGCGCTGGCACCCGCCACCGGCACCACCGCAAAACCCGCCTCGCGCACGCTTTCTACCAACCGCGCACCGGGGTCGCACACCGCCGGAGTGCCCGCATCGGATACCTGCGCCACGGTTTTGCCCTCGGCCAGCGCCGCAATCACTTTTTCCGCCATCTGCCGCTCGTTATGCTCGCGCACGCTCAACAAACGCGCCTGTATGCCGTATGCCGACAACAGTTGCGAAGTCACCCGCGTGTCTTCCGCGCACACCACATCCGCTTTCGACAACACCGCCAGTGCGCGCAAAGTAATGTCGGCCAGATTGCCTATCGGCGTCGCCACCACATATAATGTTTGCGGCAGCAGGCTGTCGCAGGCTTTTTGATAAAATTTCTGTAACATAAATGCCTGTCTGAAAAAGTTTTGAAAAAATAAAAACCACATTATAAAGGGGATTGGTCAAATGCGCCTGAACCATCAACAAGGAAGTGCCGGCGAAGACGCCGCCCTCGCCTTTCTCGAAGCGCAAGGCTGCAAACTGATCGCCCGCAACTGGCATTGTCCATACGGCGAGATTGATTTAATCGTCAAACACGGTAAGATACTGGTGTTTGTAGAAGTCCGCTACCGTCGCAGCAACGCCTTCGGCGGCGCGGCTGCCAGTATTACCCCGGCCAAATTGGCCAAACTGAGCCGCAGCATAGATTACTATCTGCAAACCCATAAACTCGGCAATCCATCCTGCCGATTGGATGCGGTATTGATAGAAGGCAATCAAACCCCGCGCTGGCTCACCAACATCACAGGTTAATAAAAAATGAATCCTTTACAAACGCGCGTTGCCGCGCATTTTGCAGAGAGTATCGCCGCCAAACAACAAGCTGTTGAAGTATTGGCCGAACCCACCGCCGAAGCCGCCCAGCTGATGATTAACTGCTTGATGAACGATGGCAAAATTCTGGTGTGCGGCAACGGCGGTTCCGCAGCCGATGCCCAACACTTCGCCGCCGAGATGACCGGCCGCTTTGAAAAAGAACGCATGGAATTGGCCGCCATCGCGCTCACCACCGACACCTCCGCCCTCACCGCCATCGGCAACGATTACGGTTTCGACCATATTTTCAGCAAACAAGTGCGCGCGCTCGGCCGCCCCGGCGACATCCTGATGGGCATTTCCACTTCCGGCAATTCCGCCAACATCATCGAAGCCATCCACGCCGCCCACGAACGCGATATGCAGGTGATTGCCTTTACCGGCCGCGACGGCGGCAAAATCGCCGGTTTGTTGAAAGACAACGACGTTTTGCTCAACGTGCCCCACCCGCGCACCGCCCGTATTCAGGAAAACCACATCGTGTTGATACACGCCTTGTGTGACTGCATCGACAGCGCGCTGCTGGGCGAATAATAACGCACTGAAAAACGTGCCAAAACGGCAACAAACCGTTAAAATACCCCGCATTCTCCAATAGAAGTGCCGCCTATTGGCTTGGCGCAAGAAAGGAAACCGCATGAAACTCCCTGTTAAATCCCTGCTGCTTTCGCTCACTCTGGCCGCTACGCTTAGCGGTTGCGCCACCGCCATAGTCGGCGGAGCTGCTGCAGCTGGTAATTCTGCGCTAGACCGTCGCAGCACCGGCGCCCAAGCCGACGACAACATCATGGAAGTACGCATCCGCAGTACCGCGATTGACTACTTGCGCCAAAATAACCAAGTTTCTGGTATCGAGCCGAAACTCTCGGTAGTCAGCTACAACCGCCATATTCTGCTGCTGGGCCAAGTGGCCACAGAAGAGGAAAAACAATTTGTCGAACGCGTGGCGCGTGCCGAGCAATCTGCCCAAACCGTGTATAACTACATCAGCGTCAGCCCGCAAGCCCGCACCTTCGGCAATGTCAGCGCCGATACTTGGGGTACCACCAAAGTGCGCACCACCTTATTGGGTATTCAAGGCGTTTACCCCGGCCGCGTGAAAATCGTTACTTATGACGGCGTTACCTATGTAATGGGTATTCTCACTCCCGAAGAGCAAGCCGCCGTTACCCAAAGAGTCAGCACCACTTCAGGTGTACAAAAAGTGGTGACACTCTACCAAAATTATTATCAGCCGATTGCCGGTGCCGCTTCTCAATAAGCGCCGGAAATCTGATACGGGCACCGCTCAAACCGGCGGAGCCCGTTTTCTGCTGATACCGTAGCAAAATTCTACGTTTTCACATCTTTTATCCATTTTTCAGATTAACCAATCATCCAAAAAATAATAATACACCCGCACACTTTCCATCGGATTCAATATGAACAAATTCCAACTGACCCCACGCAAACTGCTATTCGGCGCACTCGTCATCATCGCCTTGCTGGTCGCCGGCCTGGTCATCAGTGTTTTCTCCACTATGTCGAAAAAAGAACAAATCAATATCCAAAACGATGCAGCAGCATCCGCTCCCGCCGCCGTCGAAATTCTCACCCCCGGCGGCAACCGAATTGTAACCGCTCAAGCGATTCCCGCCAGCCAGCAAGCCACTCCGTCGGCAGCCTCTGATGCCGCCGCCAGCGATCCTGAAAACGCAGCGGCTTCGGAAGCCGAACAAACAGCCGCGACCACTCCTCGCACAAGCCAACGCCGTCAACGAAATAACCAAGCTAACACCGAAGAGAGCACTAATAGCTCTACTGCCACAACCAGCAACAACCGTTCCGCTGCCACTGCAACAGAAACCCCGGTAGAACCGGTAAACCGCCAGCCAGCCCGAGCAGCTGAACAACCGGCACCGGCACCTCAACCTACTGCACCGGCCAAGAAAAAAGAAGTAATGGACAATTTGTTCTAAATCTTCTGCCAAAAATAAACCTTCAGCTTATCCAAAACAGGCTGAAGGTTTTTTCTTGGCTGCCAGATTGAAAGATATGCCTGTCTGAAAAATGTACTGGTCAAGCTGCGCAGGACACTTTTATCTGAGAATTTTCATACTCCAATG
>CALFOA010000075.1 GCA_937919795.1 uncultured Neisseria sp. | reverse complement strand
TGGTACGCTTCACAATATCGCGGCGGCGCTCTGTTTCCAGTTGCCGCCTCGCCGCCTTGCCCATTTCTTGATAGTCAGACGCTTTGATTTCCAGCGTTCCGGTTGCTTTCGCCTGATCGCTTCCTGCGGCAACGGCAGGGGTGGACAAGGAAAAAGCAAGCAATACCGCCGATACGACGGGATGGAAACGGGTTTTCCACAGAAACATAACACTTCCTTTGGCGACAGCAACGGCAAGCGGCCGACTGCATCAGGGTTAACGCAAAATAAACTAAACAGATTGTAACCAATCCGGCAAATAAGGCCGTTACTTTATCACAAGCTTTTTTAACGGGGATAGTTTTACAAGAAATTAGCGCGGTCTCACTTTATGACAACAAATGTTTATCGGAAGCTTAAATGCCTGTCTGAAAACTTTTCAGACAGGCATTTCAGTATCTTGCAGGATTAAACCAACCTAACTGATAAGCTCCATATTATCCGTTATAATCATCACCATCTGATTTCTCGTTTTTTACCATGCAACTGCCCACTCTCATCCGTTTCCTCCAAAGCCTCAGCGATCACACCGCTGTGCTTTCAGACAGGCATCCCAACCTGTTTGGCCGCGATTTAGCGGATTACCGGCAGGCGGCAGTGTTATTGGCGGTGGTGCGGCAGCACGATGAATGGCAATTACTGCTCACCCGCCGCGCCGACCATTTGCGCCACCACACCGGCCAAATTGCCTTGGCAGGCGGACGGCGTGATCCGCACGACATCAGTTTCACCGCCACCGCACTGCGCGAGGCACACGAAGAAATCGGCACTCCGCCCGACGCTTGGCAAACTTTCGGCGAAATGCCGCCGCGTTATACGCCTTCAGGTTATGCAGTGCACGCCGTGCCGGCGCTGGCCGAATCCATGCCCGCTTTGCAGATCAATCCCGACGAAGTGGCCGAAGTATTTTGTGTACCGCTTGCTTTTGCCTTAAACCCCGCCCATTATCAAACCCGCACCACTTTGTTTCAAAACCGCCCGCGCCACACCCCGGCGTTGCCTTACGGTTCTTACGATATTTGGGGGCTGACCGGATTGATTTTGTTTTCGATGGCGGAACATTATCAAGCGTTTATTCAAAGCACACCCATTGATTAAGCCACGCTATGCCTATCTGAAAAGCGAATGTACGGATTTCTACGAAGTTAAAAAATCTTTTGCCAACTTGAATTTAACCAGCCAGCCTGCATTTATGCAGCTAGCCCAAACCGTCACACCGAGCCAGTCATGCCCGAATTACCCGAAGTCGAAACCACCCTACGCGGCATCGCGCCACACATCCAAGGCAAAAGCGTGGTGTCGGCCACCGTGCGCCAGTCCAAATTGCGCTGGCCGGTGCCTGAAGATTTAAACGATATTTTGCAACAGCAAAATGTGTTATCTTGCAGCCGTCGTGCCAAATACCTGATTATCCGTTTTCAGACAGGCATTTTATTGATACACCTCGGTATGTCGGGCAGCCTGCGGATTTACCGCAACGGCCACGATAGCGAAGCCGGTAAACACGACCACATCGATCTCGTGTTCGACGATGGCACCGTGATGCGCTATCACGATCCCCGCCGCTTCGGCGCTTTTCTGTGGTATGCCGGTGCGGCGGAAACCCATCCGCTGTTGGCCAAACTCGGCCCCGAGCCTTTAAGCGACGATTTTCACGCCGATTATCTGGCACAAGCCTTCCAAAAGCGACAAAGCCCGGTAAAATCGGCGCTGATGGATAACGCCGTGGTGGTCGGCGTCGGCAATATTTATGCCAACGAAAGCCTGTTTTTGGCCGGTATCGCCCCCAGCCGCCCCGCCGCCAGCCTCACCCGGCCGGAAATCGAGTTGCTCACCGAAGCCGTGCGCGGCGTGTTGCAGCGCGCCATTGAAAAAGGCGGCAGCACTTTGCGTGATTTTGTCGACAGCGAAGGCAACAGCGGTTATTTTCAACAGGAATACCGCGTTTATGGCCGCCACAATCAACCCTGTTTACAATGCGGTCACCCGATTGAAAAAAGTATTATTGGCCAGCGCGGTACGTTTTATTGCCCGCAGTGCCAACACTAAACTCAAACACAACACGAAACCATTATGTCTGCCACTAAAACCTCTTTAAGCACCCGCCTGTTGCGCAGCCTGCGCACCGTACGCTTTCTGTTTTCCGCGTTATGGCGTCTGCACAAAATCGACCCCGATAATCCGGCACAACGCGGCCGCACCATCAACGCCATCGGCGCCTTAGGCTTGCAGATGTTGAATGTGAAACTGGAATTCGACCATCAAGAAACACCCGCCGGCGGCCCGCCCGAGCCGGATAACGGCCGCGGTATGTTAATTGTGGCCAACCACGTTTCCTGGCTCGACATCTTTATTCTCGCCACGCTCTACCCATGCAGTTTTATCGGCATGAAAGAAATCAAGCGCTGGCCGATTATCGGCACCGTTGCCCGCAACGCCGGCACCGTGTTTATCGACCGCAAAAACCGCAAAGACATCGACCCCATCAACGCCGCCATCGCGGCCTCGCTGGAAAAAGGCCAGAGCGTGATGTTCTTCCCCGAAGCGCGTACCAGCGATGGCAACGGTGTGTTGCCGTTCAAAGCTGCGCTATTCCAATCCGCCATCAATGCCGATGCACCCATTCAACCGGTGGCGCTACGATATTACGATGAAAACGGCCAGCGCACCACCCAGCCTACCTTTGATGATGTAAATCTGTTGCAATCGTTCTGGCGCATCATTTCGATGCCAGAAATTCGGGTAAAAGTAGACAGAGCCCACCGCATCTTCCCGCAAAATTATCCGCAGGCCGACCGCTTTGTTTTAAAAGACATGGCCGAACAGGTAATCAGCGAGAAAGTGTATGCCGACAGCCCGCTGCCGCGCCCTACTGCGGTCGAACAATAAAACTTTCAGACAGGCATTTCTTAAAATAAATAATTTTTATCAATTTTATTTCAACAA
>CALFOA010000074.1 GCA_937919795.1 uncultured Neisseria sp. | reverse complement strand
CAAATGGGCGACGGCGATGCCCGTTTACAGACAGTTTTAGCGAACTGCGGCATCGCCTTGCTGCCCGATTGGCTGATTTCGCCTGTGGTTGAGACGGGTAAAGTATTGAATATCCTGCAAGAGTGGACGTTGCCCAGTGAGCCGATTTATGTGCTGTGGCAGAAAAAACTGCATTTGCAGCCGAAGGTAAAAGCGGTGGTGGAGGCGTTGTTGGGAGAATGAAAAGGTAAAAAAATGCCTGTCTGAAAACGAGCTTGCGAGTTTTCAGACAGGCATTTGTTGCTTCAAATAGACCGTATTAACCGAAGATGCTCATCAAACGATCCAGAATGAAGAAGTTCACAAAGTCGATGAAGAAGGCGCCCACCAAAGGCACAATCAGGAAGGCTTTGTGCGAGGGGCCGAAGGTGCCGGTAATCGATTGCATATTGGCGACCGCAGTAGGGGTAGCGCCGAGGCCGAAGCCGCAGTGGCCGGCGGCCAGTACGGCGGCATCGTAGTCTTTGCCCATAAAACGGTAGGTGATGAACGAGGCATACAGCACCATCAACAGCACTTGTGCGCCCAGAATCGCCGCCATCGGGCCGGCCATATCGGCCAGTTGCCACAGTTTCATGCTCATCAGCGCCATGGCGAGGAACAGGCTCAGTGAGGCGTTGCCGAATACGTCGATCGCGCGGTCGAACATATCGAATTTAAACACGGTGGTGAGCAGGTTGCGCAGAATCACACCGAAGCCCAATGCCCACACAAACTGCGGTACTTTTTTCAGGGTTTCATGGTCGGCCAGATAGGTGTAAACCAATGAAGAGAAGGCCAAACAGGCGGCAAACAGTGCCATGGTTTCAACGGCGGAATGGGCGGTAATCAGGCGCTCTTGTTCCACATCTTCAAAGGTTTCGTTGTCGTATTGGCCTTCATGCTCGTGGTGCAGTTTTTCCAAAGTGGCGGCATCCAGCGGGCGGCGCCCCATTTTGTTGACCAAGCGGCGGGCAACCGGGCCGCCGATTAAGCCGCCGGCCACCAAGCCGAAGGTAGCCGATACCATCGCCATTTCGACTGCATTGGAAATGTTGAATTGTTCGGTGAGGATTTTGCCGTAAGCCGCGCCGGTGCCGTGGCCGCCGGTGAGCGTAATCGAGCCCATAATCAGGCCGATTAAGGGATTTTCACCCAGCAGGGTAGCCATGCCGATGCCGACAAAGTTTTGCAGCAGAATGAATACGCTGACAATCGCTAAAAACACGATCAAGGGCGTGCCGCCTTGTTTGAGGCGGGAAAAGTCGGCAGAGAGGCCGATGGAAGAGAAGAAAATCAACATGAACGCCGTTTGTAGCGAGCTTTCAAACTGAAAAGTAATGTTGAAGAAAGCGTATAGTGAGGTAATCAATACGGCAGCCAACAAACCGCCGGCTACCGGCTCGGGGATGTTGAAATTACGCAAGAAGGAGATTTTTCTCACTAAAAAGCGCCCGAGCAGTAGCACCAGAGTGGCGGCAATCAGCGTGTAATAGCCGTTAAAGACGATGGTTTGTGGATCCAAGTTTTATCCTTTCGAGTCAGGCAGAAGCGGTAGATTTCCAGATAAGCAAAACCCCTTGAGCAGGGGCGCTGGATGATCGGCAAAATGCCGGATAACAGAGGTGAAAGACCTTTCAGAAGCCTGAAGGTCAACAGAAAAAAGGTCGGATGGTATTGAATTTGTTAAATATTGTCAAGTGAATATGGGTGGGTGGTGGTGTTTGTAAAGAATTTGTGGTTAATCTGAATGGTTGTTAATATGCTTAAATTAGTAATTATTCGGACTAATTGGTCATGATGGAAACTATTAATAAAATAGATGAAATCGCCCGTTTAATGGTGCAAAGCACACAGCTATACGACCATTGGGCCAAGCAACAAGGTATTAATTACAATACCTTAGCGGTGTTTTACAGCATCGTTTGCTATCAACCCTGTACCCAAAAACACATCAGCGACGGCTGGGGTTTGCCGAAACAAACGGTTTTTTCGGTTTGCAAGCAATTGAGCGAAAAAGGTTATCTATATTTTGAACAAGATGATCAGGATAAACGCGGCAAAACCCTGCATTTAAGTGAAGAGGGCAAAGCGCTTGCCGAGCCGATTGTGGCGAACATTCGGGCGGTTGAGCAAGCGGTAGTTGCCGAATTTGGCGAGCAGGAAACCGAGCAGTTTATTCAGCAATTGCAGCGATTTGTTCAAATCATCGCGGATAAAACACAATAGGAATCATCAAATGGCATGGATTTATTTAATTTCAGCGGGCTTGCTGGAAATCGGCTGGCCGCTGGGTTTAAAACTGGCGCAGCAAGAAGGGTGGCGCTGGCAAGGAATTTTGTTGGCGATTGCGTTTATGGCCGGTAGCGGCACCTTATTGTTTATGGCGCAAAAAAGCATTCCGATGGGCACCGCTTATGCGGTGTGGACGGGGATCGGCGCGGTTGGCGCATTTGTGGTGGGCGTGCTGTTTTTCGGCGATATCTCATCGCTTGGGCGCTGGGTGGGCGCGTTTTTGATTGTATCGGGCGTGGTGGTGATGAAGCTGTCGAGTTAAGCGGAGCGAGTTTCCATCGAATAATCCGTTATCCAAACAAAAGGAACCTTCCATGTTGACCATACAATCATTACCTCCTGAAAACCACGAATGGTTTATCCGCTCTTTGCAGCACGCTTTCCGCCAGGCTTTTCAAGGCCAATTGGCGGAAAACGAAGAAATCATCAGCCGCAGCGAAATCGAATCGTGTATGCAGGGCGAAAATGCGGAGTGTTTGCAAATTGAACAAAACGGCAAATTAGTGGCCGGTGCGGTGGTGAAAATCGAACCGCAAACGCAACGTAATACCTTGGAATTATTCTTTGTTTGCACCGCTGAACACGGCAAAGGCATCGGGCAACAAGAAGTGCGACCTCATTCCGGTTAAGGAACTTTTACCTCTGACTGGCTATATCCGGGGTGGGTGTTC
>CALFOA010000073.1 GCA_937919795.1 uncultured Neisseria sp. | reverse complement strand
TAGAAATTCCAAGCATTGGATGCAAGCGTACCGCTTGCTTGCGGGCGAGCCGCCCGCGCTCCCAGCATAAGTGTACCCCATCAGTAATACCCCCATTAAAATACCTCATGAATACCAATCCCCGTTATAATCACCCCCACGCTTACCCCGGCAACGCTCACGATAAACATCATGAAATCTATCAACTTTGAATTTTTACGCCCCGATTTAGCGCCGTTGGCCGACTTAGCCGCCTGCGCCGAAAACGTATTGCATCAAGACCCCGGCAGCGCGATGACCCGCATCCGCTCGTTTGCCGAGCAAAGCGTAAAAACCATTTACCGCACCAGCCGCCTGCCGCAGCCGCCGCAGGCCAGCTTTTATGATTTGTTGAGCGATCCGGTATTCACCGGCCATGTCAGCCAGAGCCTGAACCACCAGCTCAACTTCATCCGCATGAAAGGCAACCAAACCGCGCACGGCCACATCGGCAACAAAAACGATGCCGAAATGATGCTGAAAACCGCGCACCAGGTGGCCAAATATCTGGCGGTGCGCTATTTAGGCAAAAACGCCGCCGACTTACCCGCCTTTCAAAACGTACCCGATCCGCTGCTCAGCCTACAAGCCTTGCAACAGCAATACGAAATGGTGCAGGCACAACTGGCGCAATTACAGCAGGCTCCGGTGGCGGCGGTTGAACCGAGCGCCGCCGAGCAGCAAAACGCCCAAGCCGAAAGCGAAGCCGTTGCCCACAGCTTGCAATGGAACGAAGCACAAACCCGCGCCTTGATGATTGATGCCATGCTGGTGCAAGCCGGTTGGGACATCAACGATCCCGATCAAGTCGGCAAAGAAATCCAGCTCACCATGGCCGACGGCAGCAAAGGTTATGCCGATTATGTGTTGTGGGGCGACGACGGCCAACCCTTGGCCGTGATCGAAGCCAAAAAAACCGCCCGCTCCATGCAAACCGGGCGCGAGCAGGCCAGAATGTATGCCGATGCCTTTGAACGCCAAGGCGCGCAGCGGCCGGTGATTTTCTACACCAACGGCTACGAAACCTTTATCTGGGACGATAAACAATACAACACCTACCGCCCCGTGTTCGGCTTCTACGCCAAATCCAGCCTCGCCTACCTGATCCACCAGCGCCGCTATCGCGATCAGGCGCTGGAACACAACAATCCCGACACCGAAATCGCCGGCCGCCTGTATCAGATTGAAGCCATCAAAAGCGTAGCCGCCACCTTTGCCAACCAGCGCCGCAAAGCCCTGATTATCCAAGCCACCGGCACCGGCAAAACCCGAGTCGCAATCGCCTTGAGCAAGCTGTTGCTGCAAAAAGGCTGGGCGAAACGCATTCTGTTTTTGTGCGACCGCCGCGAGCTGCGCAAACAGGCCGACAACGCCTTCAAAGAATACCTCGGCAGCGAACCGCGCTCGGTGATTGGCGAATACAACACCGTCGATCAAAACGCCCGCATCTACATCGCCACCTATCCGGGCATGATGAACCGCTTTATGCAGTTTGACGTCGGCTTTTTCGACCTGATCATTGCCGACGAATCCCACCGCAGCATCTACAACAAATACCGCGATTTATTCGACTATTTCGACGCCCTGCAACTGGGCTTAACCGCCACCCCGGTGAAATTCATCAGTCGCAACACCTTCCAGATGTTCGGCTGCGAAAGCACCGATCCCACCTTTGCCTTCACCTTTGAAGAAGCCGTCGCCAGCGGCTTTCTCGTGCCTTACCGCGCGCTGGATTTGAGCACCGAATTTCTGCGCGAAGGCATACACTACAACGATTTAAGCCCCGAGCAACAGCGCCAGCTCGAAGAAGATTTGGGCGAAGAAGAAGCCAAAACCACCACCATTGCCGGCAAAGACATCGGCCGCAAAATCTTCAGCGAATCCACCGACCGCGAAATCCTCGCCAACCTGATTGAAAACGGCATCAAAGACGACACCGGCAGCCTAGTCGGCAAAAGCATCATCTTTGCCCAACGCCAGGATCACGCCGAGCATTTAGAAAAAGTGTTCTGCCAGATGTATCCGCAATACGGCAGCCGCGTCTGCAAAGTGATCCACACCGGCATCGCCAAAGCCGATATGCTACTGGAAGAATTCAAACAGCCCGACAACGATTTCCGCATCGCCATTTCCGTAGACATGCTCGACACCGGCATCGACATCCCCGAAGTGGTGAACTTAGTGTTTGCCCGGCCGGTGAAATCACAAGTGAAATTCTGGCAGATGATCGGCCGCGGCACCCGCCTGCGCCCCAACCTGTTCGGTCCCGGCCGCCACAAAACCCAGTTTCACATCTTCGATCACTACGGCAACTTCCGCTATTTTGCCGAAAGCTACCAAGAGCCGGAAAACCTCGGCGGCAAAGCCCTGCTGCAAACCCTGTTTGAAGAACGGCTCCAGCTTTTTCAGACGGCCTTAAAGCAAAACCATGCCGCCGCCTTCAATACCGCACTCGCCCTATTGCAGGC
>CALFOA010000072.1 GCA_937919795.1 uncultured Neisseria sp. | reverse complement strand
AGCGTACCGCTTGCTTGCGGGCGAGCCGCCCGCGCTCCCAGCATAATGCCTGTCTGAAAAAATATTGAATGAAACGAGTAGGGTGTGTGGCGCAGCCACGCACGCGGCTTTAAACGGTAAACAACGCGTGCGTGCGTACCGCACACACCCTACCGCCAAACAGAAATCAAAGAGGAAATCCCATGAGCGAACAACTGATTACCCATCTGATCCACGGAGAGCGCACCGACGGCGGCAGCCGCAGCCAGCAAGTATTTAACCCGGCAACCGGCCAAAGCAGCAAAGCGGTACGGCTGGCCGACCAAGCCGCGTTAGAAGCGGCGGTGGCTTCTGCCCAACAAGCCTTCCCCGCTTGGCGCGACACGCCGCCGAACAAGCGCGCGCAAATCATGCAGCGTTTTAAAGTGCTGCTGGAACAGAATGCCGAAAAAATCTGCGCGCTGATTACCGACGAACACGGCAAGGTGTTGCCCGATTCGATGGGCGAATTGCAGCGCGGTATTGAAAATGTGGAATACGCCGGTTATGCCCCCGAATTGTTGAAAGGCGAGCACAGCAAAAACGTCGGCCCGCAAATCGATTCGTGGAGCGAGTTCCAGCCTCTGGGTGTGGTTGCCGGTATCACCCCGTTTAACTTTCCGGTGATGGTGCCGTTGTGGATGTGGCCGATGGCGGTGGTGTGCGGCAATACTTTTGTGCTGAAACCGTCCGAGCGCGATCCGTCCAGCACGCTGTTTATTGCCGAATTGGCCTTGCAGGCCGGTTTGCCGCCGGGCGTGTTCAACGTGGTGCAGGGCGATAAAGAAGCGGTGGATTTCCTGCTGAACGACAGCCGCGTGAAAGCGGTGAGCTTTGTCGGCTCAACCCCGATTGCCGAATATGTGTACCGCACCGGCTGCGCCGCCGGCAAACGCGTACAGGCCTTGGGCGGCGCGAAAAACCATGCGGTAGTGATGCCTGATGCCGATTTGGATAACGCGGTGGCTGCGCTGATGGGCGCTGCTTACGGTTCTTGCGGCGAGCGCTGTATGGCGGTGCCGCTAGCGGTGTGCGTGGGAGACGAGGTGGCCGATCAACTGGCGGAAAAACTGTTGGCCGCGATTGGCAACATGAAAGTCGGCGTCGGCACCGACAACAGCAGCGATATGGGTCCGCTGATTACCCAACAGCATTTTGAAAAAGTAAAAGGCTATGTCGATCAAGGCGTGGCCGAAGGCGCAACCCTGCTGGCAGACGGCCGCGGCTTGGTGGTGGCCGGCCACGAAAACGGCTATTTCATCGGCCCCTGCCTGTTTGACCACGTGAAACCCGGCATGGTGATTTATCAGGAAGAAATCTTCGGGCCGGTGCTGGGCATCGTGCGGGTGAAATCGCTGCAAGAGGCGATGGACATGATCGACGCGCACGAATACGGCAACGGCACCTACATCTTCACCCGCGACG
>CALFOA010000071.1 GCA_937919795.1 uncultured Neisseria sp. | reverse complement strand
CCTTAGCCCGGCCAAGCAAAAACAGCAGCTGTATCATCTCGCCCGGCGTAAACATTTAGGCGTACCAAGCGCTGTTTCGGTGGCTGATTTTCAGCGGGTATTGCAGCATATTTCGCCGGGTACACAGGCAGAATGGCAGTTGCCGGCAGGAAAAATTTATGCCTATCAAAACCGATTGTTTGCCTTGCGGGAAGATTGGTTGGCGGATTGTTTTTGGCTCAATCCGCAAAAAATGACCGGCGAAGATGCCTGTCTGAAAGAAACGGTTGCAACAGGCAGTATTAAGCTTTGTTGGCATAAGTTGGGACTTCGTGAAGATGTGTTAGAGCAAAAACCAGTCATTCGGGCGGTAACTACCGATGATATAATTGAATTGACCGCTGGGCACAAAAAAGTCCGAAAATTGTTACAGGAATGCAAGATTCCACCCTTCGCCAGACCGCACTGGCCAGTGATTGTTGATGTTAACAATCGGTGTATTGCAGTTGCCAACATCTGGGTAAGCCCGAGTCATGCTTGCCTAGGTGGGTGGTTGCCTGTTTTTGAGCAATTTAATTTATTTATTCTGGAACCAAAATAGATATCTAGAGTCTTAGTCTTTAAATACAAAGAGCAAGACGTTCTGCTATCTATTCTTTTGAAGGTAAAAGATAAGATATGAAAGATCGTGAAGTCGATCAAGCTTTGGTGGAACGCGCGCAGCAAGGCGATCATAAAGCTTTTGAATTGCTGGTATCCAAATACCAGCGACGCCTGACACGTCTTCTGGCTCGTTTTGTCAAAGACGAGCATGAAGTCAACGATGTCACGCAAGAAGCTTTAATCAAAGCTTATAGTGCTTTGCCGAATTTTCGAGGCGAAAGCGCGTTTTATACTTGGCTCTACCGCATTGGTATCAACACGGCAAAAAATTTCTTGGCAACCAATGGCAAGAAAATGGTAATAAGCGCCGATGTGGCCAATGAAGAAGGCGAGATGTTCGATTTATCGGATCAGCTGGCAGATGATCACACCCCCGAAGCTGAAATGATGAACCGGGAAATCTTGCAAACGGTAGAAGCGGCGGTAGCGCGATTGCCTGAAGATTTACGACGTGCAATTACATTACGCGAAATGGAAGGCCTGTCTTACGATGAAATTGCTCAGATTATGGATTGTCCGATAGGAACCGTACGTTCAAGAATTTTTAGAGCACGGGAAGTGATTGCAAAGGATTTGCGGCCTTTGCTGGATACATCAGAAAACCAACGATGGTGATAAAAATGACTCAAGAAAAAAATTATGAATTCGTGTCCTCGTTGATGGACGGCGAACTCTCCGATAAAGAATTCGATCAACTGCTGAATGATAAAGAGGCTCAGGATAAATGGCATGCCTACCATTTGATTCGTGATTGTCTGCAACAACCGCAGCAGGTTTCGGATAAAGAAATCACTTATGAAAATCTTGCAGATACATTATATCAGCGCGGGGCGCAGAAAAAATCAGAAAGTATCTCCAATAAGGTTTTATACAACGAATATCTGTTTATGGAATTTGCATCGTATACAGAC
>CALFOA010000070.1 GCA_937919795.1 uncultured Neisseria sp. | reverse complement strand
ACAAACTTATCAGTTTTCAGACAGGCATTCTTGTTATCCCGTTGGCAGATTTTAAAGTTATAATGTAACACTTTATCAACAGGCGGAAACGTGATGGATGCGAAACAAAACATTCTGGAACAGGCGCGTTTGGCGGGGGCTCAGGTGACCGCTTTGCGCGAGCAGGTGCTGGATATCGTGTTGCGCCAGCACGGCGTGATTAAGGCCTATGCAGTGTTGGCGCAGATGCAGCAGGAATCGGCTGCGCCGGTAGCGCCGCCGACGGCTTATCGGGCGCTGGATTTTTGGGCGGAGCAGGGCGTGTTGCACAAGGTGGCGGCGGTGAACGGCTATGTGTTGTGCAGCCATGCCAGCCATCAGTGCGGGCATGATTGCCATGGCCACGCGGAAAACGCGCATCATCAATCGTTTATTTTGGTGTGCACCGAATGCGGCGCGGTGGACGAGCAAAGTTTGAGCAGCCAATGGGCGGCGTTGCAGGCCGGTGTGGCGGCCAGCGGTTTTGTGTTGCAGGAAGAACATGTGGTATTAACAGGAAGGTGCCGACAATGTCGTCAGTAAAAAAAGCGAAAGTACATTTGATTTCCGGTTTTTTGGGTACGGGTAAAACCACTGCGCTCAAAAGCTTGATGGCGCAGAAGGACCCGGCGGAAAAATGGGTGATTATGGTCAATGAGTTTGGCGAAATCGGTATCGACGGTGCGGTGTTGAGCGATAGCGGTATTCCGGTGGCGGAAGTGGCAGGCGGTTGTTTGTGCTGCGTGGCTGGGCCGCAAATGGGCAATACGCTGAAAAAACTGTTGGCCGACAACCAGCCCGACCGCATTTTGATCGAGGCCAGCGGTTTGGCGCATGCGGCCAGCGTAATCGATGAATTGAAAGTGCCGCCGTTTAACGAATTACTGGAAATCGGCGCGGTGTTTACCGTGGTGGATCCGCGCCAGTTTGTTGATCCGATGTATGCGTTGCAGGGCTTGTATAAAGACCAGATCGGCGTGTGCGATGTATTGGTGGCGAGCAAGGTGGATTTGTGTACGCCGGAAGTGATGGCGCAATTTCACGAGCAGGCGGCCAAGCTGTTTCCGCCGAAAGCCAAGGTGGTGGAGGTGGAAAACGCCAGCCTCGACATCGAATGGCTGGATATTCCGGTAATAGAAAAATCGCGCTACCGCTTAAAAACGCTGCCGGATAACACCATGGGTTTTCAGTCGCAAGGATTTACTTTCCCGGCGGAGAGTGAGTTCGACGGCGAGAAACTTACCCAATTCTTCAACGATTTGCCGCAAATGACCGAAGGCTTGGTGCGCGCCAAAGGGGTGTTTCAGGTGTTGGGCACTTGGGTGTGGCTCAATTGGGTAGACGGCCAATGGGGTGCCAACCAAGTGGCGTGGCGGCGCGACAGTCGTTTCGAATTAATCGCTCAATCGTTTGATGCGGATCAGATAGAGCAGCGTTTGCGCCAGGCTTTGGAATAAAGTTAAGTAAGCTTTGATTTTTCGGATTGACAAGTATCCTCAGTGTTTTTATAGTGAAATTCAAGTTACCCAAATGGGATAATTTGGATGAAAACTAAATAAAGGAGATGTTGATGGCGACTTTTGAATTATCGAAAACGGAAGTGGGTCAATTTAACTTCAGCCTGCGCGGTGAAGAAGAGAAAACCCTGCTGCGCAGCGAACAATATACCAGCAAGTCTTCGGCACAAAACGGGATTGAGTCTATCCGCAAAAATGCGGCGGAAGACAAGCGCTATGAGCTGAAAGAAAGCAGCAACGGCAAGTTTTACTTCAATCTGAAAGCGGTAAACGGCCAGGTTATCGGCACCAGCCCGATGTTTGGCAGCGACGAGGCGCGCAGTGCCGCCATCGCACAGGTAAAAAGCAAAGCGGCCACCGCCGGTGTGGTGGAAGATTTGTAAGACCGGATTCAAATCAGCAAGACACTTTGCGAACGCCGCAAAGTGTCTTTTTATTGGCAGAAGAAGTGCGCAGAATCCGGAAGAAGCCGTCGTATTCCATACAGATTCAGCCCTTTGCCGTATAATTAGGCCTGTCTGAACACTATTCGCCCGGTCAGGATGCGTATGGCCAAACGCCTGCACACACACTACGATAATCTGAAGGTGGCGCGGGATGCCAGCCCGCAGGCCATCCGCGCCGCTTATCGTGCGCTGTGCAAACGCTACCATCCCGACCACCATCCCACGATGCCCGACGCGCAGCGCATCATGAGCATCATCAATCAGTCTTACGACGTGCTGACCACGCCGGAAAAAAAGAAAAAGCACGACGAATGGATTGCCAAGCACCAGCCGAAAGCAGAGCGCGAGATCCCGGAAAAAATCGCCAGCCCGATGCCCGGCGGCTTTAGGCGGCCGCGTGAGCCCTTGAATTACCGCAAAATGATTGTATGGCTGGTGTGCGTGGCGCTGCTGATTATCGGCGTGTTTTACTACACTGAACACCTGCGCTACGCCGCCGAACCGCCACCGCCGACGATTGGGCAGCCGCCGCAGTAGTTGTTTAGTGATTTCATTATGTATTTTTTCAGACAGGCATTCCCTTTATAATGCCTGTCTGAAAACTTTTAGAATCCCAGAAAGAATACCATGCCCGCCGCACCGGAAGCCAAATACACCGAAGAAACCGTTTTGTGGGTGAAACACCATACCGACAAACTGATGACCTTCGCCATCACCCGCCCCGAAGCCTACCGCTTCGCCGCCGGCCAGTTTTCCCGACTCGGCTTCCACGACGGCGAAGGCTTTATCTGGCGCGCTTATTCAGTGGTATCCGCCGAATACGCCGACGATTTGGAATACTTCGCCGTGCTGATACAGGGCGGGCCGATGTCGGCCAAGCTGGCAGAATTGAAAGCCGGCGACACCATTTTGCTCGATAAAACCGCCACCGGCTTCCTGTTGCCCGAACGCTTCCCTGATGGCAAAGACTTGGTAATGCTGTGCACCGGTTCCGGCATCGCCCCCTTCCTTTCCATACTCGAACAACCCGAAATCTGGCAACGCTTCGAGCGGCTGGCACTGGTGCATTCGGTGTCTTACGCCAACGAATTGATTTTCAACGACCGCATCGAACAATTGCAAGAACACCCGCTGATCGGCGAATATGCCGACCGCCTGCGTTTTATTCCCGTGGTCACCCGCGAAGCCGGCGGCAAACTCAACCAACGCCTGCCCGATTTACTGAAAAGCGGCCAACTTGCCACCGCGCTCGATCTGCCGTTTACCCCCGCCGATACCCGTTTTATGATTTGCGGTAATCCCGCGATGGTGAAAGACACCTTCCAAGCGCTGCTGGATATGGGTTTTGCCATGCACCGCAACCGTATTCCGGGGCAGATTATGATGGAAAACGGTTTTTAAGGATTTGCTATGTCGGTTAACCATTACGAAAACTTCCCGGTCGGCTCGCTGATCCTGCCGCGCCGCCTGCGCAAACCGATACACGCGATTTATGCTTATGCGCGTACTGCCGACGATATTGCCGACGAAGGTGATGCCGACGATGCCGCGCGTTTGCAAGGCTTGGCGGAGTTGCGCGCGGGTTTGGATGCGATTGCAGGCGGCGGCGAAGTGGCCGACCCGATGATGCAGCGCCTGAAGCAGCAGGCGATTGCGCCTTTTCAGATGCCGATGCAGCCGTTTTACGATTTACTCTCGGCGTTTGAGCAGGATGTGGTGAAAAAGCGTTATCAGACTTTTGGCGAATTGGTGGATTACAGCCGCCGCAGCGCCAATCCAGTCGGCAGAATGCTGTTGCACCTGTACGGCGAACACGACAGCCGCAGCTTGGCGCAGAGCGATGGTATTTGCACGGCTTTGCAGCTGATTAATTTCTGGCAGGATGTGGCGGTGGACTGGCAGAAAGGGCGGGTGTATCTGCCGCAGGAAGATTTGGCCAAATTCGGCGTGAGCGAAGAACAGATTGCGGCGGGCAAAGCCGATTTCGCCTTCCAGCGCCTGATGGCCTACCAGTGCAATAAGGCACACAATATGCTGAAAGCCGGTTCGCCGCTGGCAAAAAAACTGCCCGGCCGTTTGGGTTTTGAATTGCGGCTGATTATTTTGGGCGGCCAGCGTATTGTGCATAAATTGGAAGAAAACCGATATGATGTGTTTAATCAACGACCTGTTTTGAATGCGAAGGACTGGTGGTTGATGCTGAAGCGTGCTGTTTTGAAGAAGTAGTTGAAGAAATAAAGAATACCCGGTGCAAGCCGGGTATTTTTATGGGGGATGTTTTTTCAGACAGGCATTAGCTGGGAGCGCGGGCGGCTAATGCCTGTCTGAAAGCCTTAATTCAACCGGCTTTGTCCCGCCGCCCAGCGTTCCCATTCCAAGCGGTAGTTCACCAGTTCTTCGTAATCCTCAATGCCCAAATCTACGCCTTGCTGTTCGGCGGCGTCCATCAAATCGGCCAATAGTTCCACCGGCTCGATTTCCAAGCCGTATAACTGCGGGTCGAAATCCACGCCCACCAATACTTCTTCCTGATCCATGCCGATCAACCAATCGGCCATGATCACCGACAGCGGTACCGCTTCCAGCTGATAGCCCGCCCATTCTTCGGCTTGGCAGGCGCGGGCGTCTTCCGGGGTCGCCCAAATGCAGTACACCTGCACCGGCTCGCCGTCGTCATCTTCATATTCGGTAGACGGGCATTCGGCCATCCCTTCTTCATCGCAGAGGGTGAACACCGTTTGCGTGTTGAGCAGGGTGCGGATAAAGCGGTTGTAGGCGTGGTCTTCGGGGTGGGGGAACATTATTCTTCGTCCGTATCGGAATCGGTGTCGGCAGCTTGGTCGGCGCCGCTGTTTTGGGTGTCCATCACGGCTTTAATCGCCTGATACAGCGCGCGGAAGTTTTTCGGCGGCTTGGACAACTCTTTTTCTTTGCGCGCATTGCGGATTAAGGTACGCAGCGCACCGGCATCGGCATCAGGATATTCGCTGATGAAGTCGGTTAAGGCTTGATCCTTATCGAGCAGGCGGTCGCGCATTTGTTCGACCCGTTGCAAAAAGGCGTTGTGCGCGCCGCTCTCGCCTTTGAGGCGGGCGAGAAACTCGCGGATCGGCTCGGGATCGATGTCGCGCATCAGGCGGCCGATGTATTGGGTTTGCCGTTTGGTGGCGCCGTTGGAAGTGATTTTTTTATAATCGCGGATGGCCTGCTGCAAATCTTCCGGCAAGCCGGCTTTTTTCAGGGTTTCGTTCGACAAACGGGTTAATTCCATGCCCAAGTCTTGCAACTCGTTCATGCGTTTTTTCATTTGGGTTTTGCTCACCCATTCTTCATTATTGATATCGTTCATATTTGGCGTGCTTTGGTTTTCGGCTACTGCATTTTAGCACACTGCCGGCCGCCTTCGTGGGGAAGAAATCGGGCGAGGCGCTGCGGTTTTGTGCGAAAACAGGTAAAATAGCGGGCTTGATTAATCTCTGCTGCCGTTTGATGCGGGCGGCAGCCGATAGGAAACCGAATGTTTAACCATACCCCTGCTGAATTGAAAGAAGTATGCGCGCTGGCGCTCGAAATGGCCAAGCAGAAAGGCGCAAGCGCGGCCGAGGCGGATGTGAGCGAATCGCTCGGCCAGAATGTGCAGGTTCGCTTGCAGGAAATCGAGCACATCGAGCATCAGCAGGATAAATCGCTGGATATTACGGTGTACGTTGGCCAAAGCAAGGGTCGTGCCAGTACCGCCGATTTCTCGCGCCGCGCGGTGGAAGAAACCGTGCAGGCCGCTTTGGATATTGCTAAATACACCGCGCAAGACGAAGCCGCCGGTTTGGCTGATGCCGAATTGATGGCGGTAACGCCGGTGGAACTCGATAAATACCACGAATGGGATTTGTCGGGCGAAGCGGCGGTAGAGCTGGCTCTGCGGGCGGAAGCGGCGGCGTTGGCGTTGGATACGCGGATTGAAAATTCCGAAGGTGCGGGCGTGCACACCAATCATTATCAGTTTGTTTACGGCAACAGCCACGGCTTTCTGCAACATCAGGACGGCACGCGCCACAGCGCTTCTTGCAGCGTGGTGGCGGCTGATGAACACGGGATGCAGCGCGATTATTGGTACGACATGGCGCGCTCGGCACAAGAGTTGTCGTCTATGGAAGAAATCGGTCGCACCGCCGCCGAGCGCACCTTGCGCCGCCTGAATGCACGCTCACTGCCGACCGACCGTTATCCGGTGCTGTTTGATACCACGGTGGCATCGGGCATTATCGGCCATGTGGTCGGTGGCTTGTCGGGCGCAGCTTTGTACCGCCAAAACAGTTTTCTGCTCGACAGCTTGGGCAAACAAATTCTGCCGGATTTCCTCAGCCTGCGCGAAGAGCCGCACATCCCGCGCGCCTGGGGCAGCAGTTGGTTTGATGCCGAAGGCGTGGCGACTGTGCCGCGTTTTGTGATTGAAAACGGCGTGGTGCAGGGCTATTTTCTGTCGAGTTACAGCGCCCGCAAATTGGGTATGCAAACCACCGGCAACGCCGGCGGCGCGCACAATCTGATTTTGAACACTACTTGCGCCACCCAGGCAGATTTGCTCAAACAGATGGGCAGCGGCTTGTTGGTAACCGAATTGATGGGACAGGGCGTGAATATGCTCACCGGCGATTACTCGCGCGGTGCGGCGGGCTTTTGGGTGGAAAACGGCGTGATCCAGTATCCGGTGGAAGAAATCACCATCGCCTCGCGCTTGCAGGATATGCTGCTCAATATCGTCGGCGTGGCCGATGACGCTTTGCGCCGCAGCAGTAATAAAGTCGGCTCGCTGCTGGTGTCGGAGATGACGGTAGCGGGTGGTTAGTTTATTGTATGGGGAATAAGAATGCCTGTCTGAAAAAGAACGCAGTGAGTTTCTGCGAAGCTAAAGTTTTTTCAGACAGGCATTGGTTTATTCAAATAACCCTGAGAACAGAAAAGCAAAAAGCACCGAAATTAAATCGGTGCTTTTTTTAATTTGGCGCGGCGGACGGGGCTCGAACCCGCGACCCTCGGCGTGACAGGCCGATACTCTAACCAACTGAGCTACCACCGCG
>CALFOA010000069.1 GCA_937919795.1 uncultured Neisseria sp. | reverse complement strand
GAAAACTCTTTTAAACAAATGTTTCAGACAGCCTTACAGGAAAATCCGCAGGCTGAAATTTGGGTGAAAACGCATCCTGATGTGTTGAGCGGCAAGAAAAAAGGTTATCTCACCGATTTGCCGCAACAAGCTGAAAATGTGCGTTTGCTGGCGGCAGATGTCAACCCAATTTCTTTGTTGGAGCAAGTGGATAAAGTGTATTGCGTGACTTCACAAATGGGTTTTGAAGCTTTGCTGCTGGGCAAGCCGGTAACGGTGTTCGGGCTGCCGTGGTATGCAGGCTGGGGCGTGTCGGACGACCGCCATCCTGATATTGCGGCGTTGCGAGCGCAAAACCGTCGCGCGCCGCGCTCATTGATGCAGCTTTTCGCTGCTGCTTATTTGCAATACAGCCGTTATCTCAATCCCAACACAGGCGAAGCGGGCACGCTGTTTGATGTGATTGATTATCTGGCTACTGCCCGCCGTTGGAATGAAAAACTGCGCGGTAATCTTTACTGCGTGGGCTTGTCGTTATGGAAACGCGCTGTAATGAAGCCGTTTTTCAACGCCCCCGCCTGCCGCTTGCACAGCCTGCCTTCGTTGAAAAAACTGCGCGAAACCACCCTGCCCCACGATGCTCGTTTATTGGTTTGGGGGCGCGGCAATGATGCGCTGCTAAATTTTGCTACCGAACGCAAACTGCCGGTGCTGCGTATGGAAGACGGTTTTATCCGCTCGGTGGGCTTAGGTTCTAATCTGGTACCGCCGCTGTCGCTGGTTACCGACGATATGGGCATTTATTTCAATCCGCAAACGCCTTCGCGCTTGGAACAGATTCTGCAAAACCAACATTTCAGCGAACAGGATTTTCAGACAGCCTCTACTCTGCAAACCACACTTACTGAAGCGGAAATCAGTAAATACAATGTTGGTGGCGGTATGTTAAAACTGCCCCGCGATGGCCGCAAAGTGCTGCTGGTGCCCGGCCAAGTGGAAGACGATGCCTCTATCCGCTACGGCTCGCCTGAAATCTATAAGAATTTGGATTTACTGAAAAAAGTACGCGAACTGAACCCGGATGCTTATATTATTTATAAACCACACCCCGATGTAGTAAGCGGCAACCGCGTCGGCCAAATCGCGGCGGAAGACACCGCACGCTATGCTGATCAAGTGGCTGCCGAATGCGACATCATCACCTGCTTAAAAGAAGCCGACGAAGTGCATACCATGACATCGCTTTCGGGCTTTGAAGCGCTGTTGCGCGGCAAAACCGTGCATTGCTACGGCCTGCCTTTTTATGCGGGCTGGGGCTTAACGCAGGATTATTTAAGCCTTCCCCGCCGCTCGCGCAAGCTGGCTTTATGGGAACTGGTGGCGGGTACGCTGATTTATTATCCCGATTACGTCTGCCCCGAAAGCCGCCGCTTGATTAATGTGAATACCGCGATTGAAATTTTGAAAAGGCAAAAAGCCGAACGCCAACACGCCGATTTGTTGCGCAGAAGCTTTTTGGCTAAGCAATGGGGCAAGCTAAAGCAACTTAAAGTGCTCATGAAATAAGAATATTTGTTATAATTAAACGCTTTTCAATTTAATAATCAATTATTTCTGAACCGGAAACAAACAGCCTAATATTCAAGGCATCAAAATGGTACCGGGGTAGCTTTCAGCAAAAACGGTAACAGAAAATAAAAACTCACGATGACAGACGCTTCTATTTCCAGCACACTCGAACAATTACTCGCCCAAAACCAACGCATTTTGCTGCTTCAAGGGCCGATTGGGTCTTTTTTTACCCAATTCTCCGATTGGCTCAGCCAACACGATAAAACTATTTTCAAATTGAATTTCAACAGTGGCGATGAGCTTTTTTATTCGAACAAGCTGCCGCGCACCTTCTCTTATCGCGATACTTATCAGGCTTTTCCGGCTTTTTTGTCCGCTTTTCTTGCAGAACATCAAATCGATGGTATCGTCTGCTTTGGCGATTCCCGACCTTACCATATTGTCGCCAAACAATTGGCTGATGAGAACGGTTTAGATTTCTGGGCGTTTGAAGAAGGTTATTTCCGCCCTTTTTATGTGACGCTTGAAAAAAGCGGTGTTAATGCCTATTCCCCCTTGCCGCGTGATGCTGATTTTTTTCAGACAGCCTTTCCCAGTTTGCGCCAACAGGAATATCATGAGCCGCCTCCTGTACGCGGCGGTTTTCTGCCGATGGCCAAATGCGCCATCTCTTATTATCTGATCGCCAACCTACGCCGCAAATCTTATCCGCACTATATCCATCACCGCATCATAGGCCTTACCCATTACACCCGCGCTTGGGTACTATCGGGCATCAAGCGTGCGGTTTATATGTTGCAAGACCACCAATTCGGCCGAAATGTTGCCAATGGGAAATATGGCAAATTCTATATTCTGCCCTTGCAAGTGTTTAACGACAGCCAGGTTCGTGTGCACAGCGATTTCTCATCCGTGCGGAATTTTTTAATACACATCCTCACCTCATTTGCCACCCACGCACCTGATGATATTAACCTAATCGTCAAACATCATCCGATGGATAGGGGTTTCACCGATTACCGTAAATACATCAACCGTTTCATCAAAAAGCACCCCAAGCTCAAAGGGCGTATTTTTTATGTACACGATGCGCCGCTACCCGTTTTCCTGCGTTACGGCTTGGGCATGGTAACGCTCAACAGCACCAGCGGCCTTTCGGCTTTGATCCACCACATGCCGGTAAAAGTGATCGGTCGTGCCAGTTACGATATTCCGGGCATTACCTTCCAAGGCAGTTTGGCTGAATTTTGGAAACACCCTACTCCGCCGGATAAAGAGCTCTTTCATGCCTATCGTATGTATCACATTAATGTTACTCAGATTAACGGCAGTTTTTACAGTGAAGTTCGGTTACCACAAATAGAGCCGGATTGTATTACCCAAACCGGCCAAGAACATTTTGATCCGGTCTGAGCCTTATTTTTATAGGAATATATCTATCAATCAGCTGCTTGTTGAGGCCGAATAAAATGCCTGTCTGAAAACCATTATTGCGTTTTTCAGACAGGCATTTATGTTATCTCCCCTGTTTGATTGTCTTTACCCAGCTTTTGCCCATCCCCAGCCAACCGATTATAATAGTGCCCAATATTTCCCCTTCTCAGGACGCCATCATGCCGCATTTTCAGCCCGAACCCGCGCTTGCCCATTCGGAACAACACAAAACCGCCGTTCTATTGCTGAATCTCGGTACGCCCGCTGCCGCTACTGCCGAGGCGGTGCGACCTTATTTGCGTGATTTTCTTTCCGACTCGCGTGTCGTTGAACTGCCTAAAGCCGTATGGCAACCCGTATTGCGTGGCTTGGTGTTGACTACGAGACCTAAAAAGAGTGCGCACGCTTATCAAAAAATCTGGTTCGAGCAAGGCTCACCGTTGGCGGTCTATACCCAGCGCCAAGCCGCCGCGCTCTCTGAAAAACTGCCCGGCATTATCGTGCGCCACGCGATGACTTACGGTTCGCCCAGCATCCCCGACACCTTGGCCGACTTAAAAGCGCAAGGCGTCGGCAATTTATTAGTGATTCCGCTCTATCCACAATATGCCGCCTCCAGCACCGCCGCCGCACTCGATAAAGTGTTGCAACAACTTTTGCAACAGCGCAACATGATGAGCCTGCGTACGGTTACCCGTTTTTATAATGATCCCGGCTATATCGCCGCCCTTAAGCAACAAGTCGAGCAATATTGGGCGCAACACGGTAAAGGCGATAAATTATTGTTCAGTTTCCACGGCATCCCACAAGCCAACCACGATCAAGGCGACCCTTATCCGCTGGAATGCTACGAAACCGCCCGACTGCTGGCTGCTGCACTGGGCTTGAACGAGCACCAATACCAAGTGTCGTTCCAAAGCCGTTTCGGTCGCGCTAAATGGTTGGAGCCTGCTACCCAGGATTTGCTGCAACAACTGCCGCGCAAAGACAATGTGCGCCGATTAGATGTGATTTGCCCCGGTTTTGTCTGCGACTGCTTGGAAACCATGGAAGAAATCGCGCTAGAGGGGCGTGAAGCATTTCATGCCGCCGGTGGCGAGCAATTCCACTATATTCCGTGCCTCAACGACTATCCTGTTTGGTTAGAGGCACTGGCCGATTTGAGCCGCCGCAACTTGGCCGGTTGGCTGCCGCAAAACACCTCCGGCGTTTAACTCAACACACCCGTAAAGCGAGAACCATATGATAGCCATCATTGGCGGCAGCGGCCTTACCCACTTGCCCGAACTCAACATCACCCACCGCCAGATTATCCGTACCCCTTATGGCCTGCCCAGCTCACCGGTGATTTCCGGCAAACTCGGCAATCAATTTATTGTTTTTCTGGCACGACACGGTCTCAATCACGCGCTGGCGCCGCATGAAATCAACTATCGTGCCAATATCTGGGCACTGCATTCGCTGGGGGTAAAAGAAATTATTTCCGTATCCGCTGTTTCCGCCATTAGCCCCGATATCGAATTGGGCGCACTGGTATTACCCGATGATTTGATCGACTACACCTACGGCCGTGAATCTACCTTTTTTGAAGGACAAGACAAGGAGGTGGTGCACACCGAATTTGATCCTCCTTACAGCACCTCGTTGCGCCAAGCGCTGCTGGATCACGCCGCCAGTCGAAATACTATGATTCTTGCCAACAGCATCTACGGTTGCCTACAAGGCCCTCGCCTGCCCACCCGCGCCGAAATCCGCCGCTACCGCAATGACGGTGTAGACATTATTGGCATGACCGGTATGCCCGAAGCCATTCTGGCTAAGGAATTAGAGTTGGATTACGTTCACCTTTGTGGTGTAATCGGCCAGAATGATGGTCATCAGCATTCTCCCGACTTCCGCAGCCGCCAAGCTCATATTGCCATTCAAAAAATTCAGCAGCTGTTGGTGGATATGTAAAGCTTGTTGTTTCAGCATGGTTTGAATGTGCCGATGCCTGTCTGAAAAGTTTTCAGACAGGCATCTTGCTTTATCAATCGATTGAATACTTAGTCCGCTCATTAAGGCATTTATCATGCACATACAATACAAGGTTTGAACAATTAAAACTCTATCAATGCCTGTCTGAAAAACTTTTTCAGACAGGCATTTCCAAAAACAAAAGCCCCAGAAAACCTTCCGGGGCTTGATTCA
>CALFOA010000068.1 GCA_937919795.1 uncultured Neisseria sp. | reverse complement strand
CCGGCCACTAGATCCGATATCTTGGCGCCCAAGAGCGTACGTACCAGTTGCGGTTCCTTCACTTGAGGGCCCGCAACAGCCACGACTCGGTTGTTATCCAACTCACCGTGGGTGAACAAATGACCGATGGCGATAAGGTCTTGATAATTGATGCTCCACACCACTTTTTGTGGGCCCGCCGGCTCAATAAAGTGAATGTGAGTGCCGCTAAGGCCGGCAGGGTGTGGGCCGCCGAATTCATGCACGCTGATGCTGGCCACATTCACGACCGGAATCTGGGCACCAGCCGCTTTGCACACATGAACCTGCTTATCAGTTAAACGGCTCAACACCTGTAAACCGTTGACAAAATCATCACTACGCTCGGCCACCACCACTTGCGGATCAGCTGCCAGCGGGTTGGTATCCATTACATTGACAAATATTGCCGCCGGTTCGGCATCAATAGCCGGTACTTTGCTGAAAGGACGGGTACGAAAAGCCGTCCACAAACCGGAAGCCACCAAGTTGCGACGTATGGCTTCGGTACTCAGATTCGGTAAGTCGGAGGTCGGATAGTGTTCAAAACTTACGGCTTCTTCGCCTTCAAGCGTAATCACTACGGCTTGCAATACCCGTTTTTCACCGCGGTGAATGGCGCTAACGATGCCGGCAGCCGGTGCGGTAAACAGTACGCCCGGATTTTTTTTGTCCTCAAACAGTACTTGGCCTTTTTTTACCTTGTCGCCTTCTTGTACCTTCATGGAGGGGCGCATGCCGATATATTCCTCCCCCAGCAGAGCCACCTCACGCACAGGCGCACCGGCATGAATGGTTTGCTGCGGCTGGCCTGCAATGGGTAGATCCAAGCCTTTTTTGATTCTAATCATATCTTTGCACTTGTCATTCAGATAAAAACTGCTGTTGCAGTCGCCAAGACTGTCACAGCCCCACACGCCAAGCAAACGGCGCTCTGCGTATACGAATCTGCTACTTAAAGAGCAGACTCTAACAAAATAAGGATTGATTCTAACAAAAAAACCACACTGCTGACCATGATTTTCATTGATTTTATGAACAATTCTTTACTTCCTTGCTTATTTTAAGGTGGGGCGGCGTGGTGTTGATAAAGTGAGCGTTTTTTATAGTTTGGGCGGAGATTTTTAAATGCTATTTAGTTATTACATTTAATATCAATTGATTAATTTGAATGAAGCGCTCGGTTAAGTTATGTCAAGCGAATGGGTGGGTGAGAAACTTTTCTCAAGAAGGGTCGGTCTTTGTTTTAGGGAAATTATTCTATTAATAGAAAAAAAAGGCACTAAACAGTGCTCTGTTTGAGCCATTATTTCTCTATAAGAAAACTATTTACTACTTTCAACCCAACTAGGAGAGTCTATATGAGCGATACCACTTTGCAAGCAACCGCAGCACAAGCCGCCTTGACCGATGCACCGGAGAGCCAAGGTTATATTTTTGCTTCACGCGATACGACTAAAGATGTGTTTTCCGGCAACGTATTGGCGAATACCAGCGGCGGCAGCGGCAAGGCCGTTGTGTCGACTTTCACCTTGAACGGTACAACTTATCAGGCCGGTGAAGTTGCCAAAAGCGACGATGCTTATGTGAATGCGTTCACCATCAAAGCCGACGGCACTTATCTGCTGGACATCAATGATCCCTATGCCAATGCGGTTGGCGTGAATGCCGGTTATACCGTTGTTGACGGTAACGAAACGGTGTCTTCTACCTTGGATATTGCGGTAGAAGGCTGGGGCATGGCTTTGGATCCGGGCGATGTGGGTGATATTGCGGATAACGACACCACCACTTTTGTCGATGCAGGCGAATGGGTTTCCGAGCTGAACGGTAATGTATTGAGCAATACCGTCAACAAGAGCGGTTCCGAAGTGAAGGTTGACAGCTATGTGATTAACGGCGAAACCTATCAGGCTGGCCAAGCCGCAACGATAGAAGGTGTCGGCAGTTTTACCCTGAATGCAGATGGTACTTATTCCTTGGCGGTCGATAACGCACAAATTGCGGTAGATATGCCGGTGGTCACTTATAGCGTAGACAACGGTAGCGAGAAAACCAATGCCGTGCTCTATATTGATCCCGCACCCCAAGCAGAGGCACCGAGTGGCGGCGACTACATTACTGCGGATGCTGATGAAACCGTTGAGATGACCACCAGTCAGCTCACCGGCGAAGTGTTGAGTGGCGCGCAGGTGGGTGCTAAAGGCGAAGTACTGCAATATGTGGACAGCTATACCATTAAAGGCTTGAACTATAAAGTAGGTGAAACCGCCGCTATCTGTGGCTACGGTAATTTCACCCTGAACAAAGATGGCACTTACGCCTTTGATCTTGAAGGCCAGCGCATCGACAGTATGAAGATGCCGGAAATTGTTTATACCACCAAACTGCTGGCTGCCGATGGTACCTATCAATCTGACAAATCCACGCTGACCGTTAATGTCGGCAGCGGCGTAACTGGTAAAGCCTACCCGGAAGCCAATGCTGAGGCAGACGGTAAAGCTGACCTAAATACTAATCACGTAATGAACAAGCTGGTAGAAAGCGGCAACGTATTTGACGGTTACGATGAGAGCGCCGATCGCCCGTATATCTTCGGTTTTCGCGTGGATGGCCACGGCTTTTACACCACCAACCAAACCGTGGATATCCCCAATGTCGGCCTAATTACCATGAACCGCGACGGCAGTTACAGCATTGATGCTTCTAAAGTAAATGTCGGCAGCGATTGGAGCGTACCGGCAATTGCCTTTACCGTGAGCAACGGCTATCAAATGTCTTCTTCTACATTGCGTCTGACGCCGAGCGAGTCTTTGTTGGCTGGTAAGCCTGGTGAAGGCGGCGATACCGGTGGTAATAATGGCGCCGAACAGGCTGCGCTGGTTGATGCCGGTGAGAAAATCACTTTCGATTCCCATACTGGTGCGGCAAACGAATTCAATCTGGCATACGATGAAGCGCTGAAAAACTATGCTGTGAATGGCAATGTATTGACCAACGCCAGCAGTACGCTGGATGGTCAGAATGTTGGTGAGTTGAGCGTAGTAGGCTTTACTGCTAATGGTTTGCGTTATGATGCCGGTGAGACTGCCCACTTGAAAAACGGTGTATTCAGCCTGAACGGCGACGGTAGTTTCGCTTACCACGACATCAGCGGCTGGGAATCGAAAGACCAAATCAGCTATATCGTCAGCAATGGTAGCAAAACCGTGGAGTCTAAGTTGGATGTGGATTACTACTTCAGCTTTAAAGAGACTTACCTGACCGGTGAAGATCAGCCGGTACAGCCGAGCGAAATCGTGGCGGGTGATAACCGTGGTGGCGACGCTGTGGTATTGAATGGTGGTAAAGATGCTTCGGCCGATTTGTTTATCGGCGACAGCTACGGTAAAGCCGCTGCAACCGACAGCACCATCAGTACCGACGACATCGCTCCGCTGACGCTGACGCTGCAAGACACCTTTATCGGCGACCGCCTGAACATCGACAGCCTGAGCTGGAATGCCGGCGGCACCACGGTAAAAGGCAGTAGCTACGATAATTCGGTAGAAGGCTTGCGCGACTACATTCGCAGCACGCTCACCGACGCGGAAAAAGCTGCTGGCGACACTGCTACCGTGGAAAATGATGCCATGGCCGCTTATCTGTCTGCCAACTACGCCAAACTGATGGACACCAACGCTCAGGGCGGTAACGACACCATCACCGGCAGCGACGGCGACGACATCATCATCGGTAATGCCGGTAACGATATCTTGACCGGCGGTTATGGTAAAGACAACTTTGTGTTCCTCGCCAACAGCAACAGCGGCAAAGACACCATTGTCGATTTTACCAAAGGCGAAGACAAAATTTCGTTTACCGATTTGGTGGATACCACCCAGCTGGTGTGGGATGCCGAGTCCAGCACGCTGAACTTTACTGGTGTACAAGGTGATCAGAGCTACCAGAACAGCATCACCATCCAAAACGGTTCGGCGGATCTGACCCTGAACGATTTGCTGGGTACTGCCATCGTGTAATTCGTTAGTTCAGCGGAATGCCTTAATAAGGTAAACCCGCCAGCTTAAATGCCTGTCTGAAAAAGTTTGTTTCGATAAACTTTTCAGACAGGCATTTTATTTATGGCCAAATAACTTAATGAATCACAGTATCGTCATACTCGGGCTTGACCCGAGTATCTCCCATTGCCC
>CALFOA010000067.1 GCA_937919795.1 uncultured Neisseria sp. | reverse complement strand
GGCGGTCATCATCAGGTCGGCAAATTCATCGACCACCACCACGATAAAAGGCAGTTTTTCCAGCGGCTCGGGATCGTCGGTGTTGAGGCTGAACGGATTGCGGATTTTGCGACCTTGTCGTTGCGCTTCCAGAATTTTTTCGTTGTAACCGGCCAAGTTACGCACGCCCAAGTGGCTCATCAGGCGGTAACGTTTTTCCATTTCGTTCACACACCAATTAAGCGCATTGGCAGCCAACCGCATATCGGTAACCACCGGTGCGAGCAGATGCGGAATGCCTTCGTAAATCGACAATTCCAGCATTTTGGGGTCGATCATAATCAGGCGCACGTCTTCCGGCGAGGCTTTGTAGAGCATCGATAAAATCATGGCGTTCACGCCCACCGATTTACCCGAACCGGTGGTACCGGCTACCAGCAAATGTGGTGCTTTGGCCAAATCGGTCACCACCGGATCGCCGGTAATGTCTTGGCCGAGCGCCAGCGTGAGTTTGGAACGGCTGTCGCGGAACTGCGGTGAATTGAAAATTTCAGACAGGCGTATCACTTGGCGCTTGGGATTGGGCAATTCTAAGCCCATACAGGTTTTTCCGGGAATGGTTTCCACCACGCGGATAGAGGCGACACCGAGCGAGCGGGCGAGGTCTTTTTCCAGATTGAGCACCGCATTACCGCGCACGCCCACATCAGGCTCAATTTCATAGCGGGTAATCACCGGCCCAGCATAGAAATCGACTACTTTTACTTTTACTTTAAATTCAGACAGTTTGTCTTCGATGGTGATGCTGTTTTCCATCAACGCTTCTTCCGACTGAGTGGCGCTGCTGTCGAATTGCGGCGGCAATAATAGTGAAACATCGGGCAGGGTGCCGAAAGCCGGTTCTACACCGTTTGAAGAGGCGGGTAGGTAAGCGGCCGTATTGTCATCCGCGTTCACCGCCGCCTGAATATCGCTCATCAGTGCTTCGTCGGCATAAGCGGTTTCGGCAAAGGCCGGGTAACCGTTGTCGACCAATTCTTCGTCGGAAAGCTGAAGGGAATTTAAGGCATCGTTTTGCGGGTTAAACACCGGCATAAAAGCGCCGTCTTCCTGCGATTCATTGATTAAGCGATCGCTGATCGACCATTCCGGCTGGTCGGTAATGTGTACGTGAACCGGCGGAGGAGGCGGCTCAGGTAACTGGATTTGCGGCGGCTCGTTGAAAACGGGCGGCGGTGGAATATCGATCACCGGCGCGGGAATGCTGGGTACTGGCGGCGGTTCGACTACGGTGGCATCGGGTGCTGGTGCAGTTGCTACGGCGGCAGCCGACGGCGGCTGGGCGATAGCATGGCTGGCGGCAGCCTGATATAAAGGTGGGCGGGAAGGTTTGTTGAGCCCGGCGGCCACCATCGGACGCGGACGCACCAAATCGGCCGGCACGGTAAAGGATTCCATTTGTGCGACAGGCCAGCCGCTGTTTTGCGGTGCCGGTGTGGTTTGGCGGCGCAGACGGCGACCGTTGGGCGCATTATTACGCGCCAGATTGGCAAAAATTTCGTCTACCGGAATCACTTCAAGCGCGGGATGGTCTGAATCCTGAGTGTCGTGTTGACGGCTGTAGTGGCCAAGTTGCTGCCATTGCAGGTTGGAACGAATATCGGATTCGTTGATGAGGCGATCGGAGCGCGCTGTTTGGCGCAAGCCCTGCAATTCGGGGCGGAAATTTTCCTGATAGAGTTTGTTGACTTCCGCAATGGTGCGGGCGCGGGTGCGCTCAACGGCAGGATCATCCAAGGTAATGGTTTTTACCGGACGGCTGGCCAATACCGGCTGGGGTGTTTCTGCTGCGGGTGAAAGGTTGCGGGTGGCTTCTTCCAGTGTAATCACCGGCAAATCAGCGTCCGGTTTATGCGGTTCGCGCAGCATTTCGGTGCTACGATCGAAGGCGACGATATCGACTTCACGGCGCTGAAAGTGTGGGCGCGCGGGCTGCATGAGTTCTTCGGCGGTAATGATTTGGGAATCGGTCGGCGAGTTTTCGTCAACACCGTGTTTGGCGGCGGAGTCGGCCAGATAAGAAGCGATGGAAATATCATTATTCGAAGTGCGGACTTGTTGCTGTTGCTGAGCAACCGCTTCGCGCAGACGGTTGGCGGCGGCGTGGCGGCTGCC
>CALFOA010000066.1 GCA_937919795.1 uncultured Neisseria sp. | reverse complement strand
CGCCACATGCTGCACAAAAGCCTGCGTCGCCTCCGGCGAACGGGTTTGTTTGTATTCCGCCAAAATCGGCACAAACGCTTGGGCAAACGCTCCTTCGGCAAAAATCCGTCGCAACAGATTGGGCAGTTTGAACGCCACAAAAAACGCATCCGTCGCCATACCGGCGCCGAATGCACGCGCAATAATAGCATCGCGGATAAAACCCAGCACCCGCGATACCATGGTGAGACTGCCGACTTTTGCCAGCGCACCGAGTAGATTCATAGTGTATTTCTTACAATGGTTTTATTATTTTTTCAGACAGGCATAGGGGCTGGTAGGGAAGCTTAACTATTTGATACTTCGGGAAACTGTTCCCTCTCCCGCTTGCGGGAGAGGGCTAGGGAGAGGGTGGCTGTTTCCGTTTAAGAAAAGCCGATTGCCTAAACAATAAGCCTTCCACCCCCATCCTAACCTTCCCCCGCCAGCGGGAGAAGGAACAGCTTGCTGATGAATCAAAATTTCGCCTTGAATGACAAGTTAAGTTTCTACCCAGCACTACACCATTATTTTTTCAGACAGGCATTGTCTGCATCAAACTGCATTTAAAACGTAAAGCCCGTTTCCAATTCCTCATCACCCACCAAGCTCAACAATAAAGCATACAGCGGTGCCAATTCGTTATATCGGCGCGAAGTACGGCGCAGGTAATCAAGGAAACGCGGAATTTCCGGGCGGTATTTGTCTTTGCCGTCGCGGTGGTAGAGGCGGGCGAAAATACCGGCCACTTTCAAATGGCGCTGCACGCCCATCCATTCGAAGCCGCGGTAAAAGTCGTCAAACGCTTCGGGTACTGGTAAACCGGCGGCGCGCGCTTTTTCCCAATAGCGGATCACCAAGTCCAACACAAACTCTTCTTCCCAGCCGATAAACGCATCGCGCAGCAGCGACACCAAATCATAAGCAATCGGGCCGTACAGCGCATCTTGGAAATCCAACACGCCGGGGCGGCCGCTGGTGAGCATCAGGTTGCGCACGATAAAATCGCGGTGCACATACACAGTCGGCTGCGCCAGCAGGGGCGGCAGCAGGGTGTCTACCGTTTGCTGCCACAAAGCGTTTTGTTCTGCGGTAAACGGTTTGCCCAATTCTTTGGCGGCAAACCATTCGGGGAACAGGTTCACTTCGCGCAGCATCACCGCATGATCGTAAGGCGGCAATTGGCCGGGCTGGCTGGCTTTTTGCAAAACCACCAATTCGTCTATCGCTTCGAGCAGCAGCGCTTTATGCACTTCTTCGCGGCCGTCGAACTGCATGGCGGCGAGGAAAGTGGTGTTGCCTAAATCGGAAAGCGCCATAAAACCTTGCGATTCGTCCACCGCCAGAACTTGCGGCACGTTGACCATGTCAAACAACTTTTGCACCTTCAAATAAGGTGCCACGCTCATTTTATCCGGCGGCGCATCCATGCAGATCACGGAATGCCCGTCTGAAAAAACCGCACGGAAATAGCGGCGGAAATCCGCATCGGCCGCCGCGAAGCTTAATTCGAAAGATTGATCGGGATAAACGCTGTGCAACCAGCTTTTTAATTCGTTTTGTCGTTGCATGATTGGGTTTTCGGGTTAAAATAAACGCTATTTTAACTGGCAAAACCGATTTAAGGTGATATTTTGGCACGTTTGTTTAGATTAAAACCCGTGGTGTTGGGGCTGGCCGTCGCCTTTGGCGCACAAGCGGCCTACGCAGAAGATTTAAGCTTAGGTAAAACCTGCTTGCGCTGCGATCCGGCAGAAATAGCCGCGGCCGCCGCTTCCGCGCCGAAAGTGGAAACCAGCGGCGAAGCGGCACTGCCGACCGATTACACCCGGGTTACCGCCGATGATGTCAGCGGCCAGACCAATGTAAAAGTACGCGCCGAAGGCAATGTAATTATCGAGCGCAACGAGCAGGTGCTCAACGCCCAATGGGTGGATTACAACCAGCAAACCGAAACGGTTACCGCCGGCGATCAGTTTACGCTGTACGACAACGGCAGCGTGATTACCGGCGAGAAACTCGAATACAAACTGGCCGACAGCACCGGTACCGCTGAAAACCTGCAGATGGAAACCGAACACGAAGGCCGCCGCCTGCAGGCAGTGAGCGAACAGGCCGAATTGCAGGGTAAGAACCGCTACCGTTTGCAAAATACCCAATTCAATACCTGCCAACGCGGTGATGCCAGCTGGTATGTGGAGGCCGACAGCATCGAAGCCGACTACGAAAAAGGCGTCGGCGTGGCCAAAGGCGCCAAGCTGGTGTTCGGCGGCGTGCCGATACTCTACACGCCGTGGGCCGATTTCCCGCTCAACGGCAACCGCAAAAGTGGCTTGTTGGTGCCAACCCTGAAAGTCGGCTCCGACGGCACCGAAATCGATTTACCTTATTATTTCAATCTGGCCCCCAACTATGACGCCACGCTGGCGCCCGGCATCATCACCAGCCGCGGCGTGAAGCTGGATGGTCAATTCCGCTATCTGCAACCGAATTATCGCGGCCAAGTTGAAGGCACTTGGATGCCGCACGACCGTCGCAGCGAACACAACAACCGTTACCAAGCCAAATGGCAGCATGCGCAGCAGTTGGGCCATGGGTTTAGCGGCGGCATAGACTTCAATCAAGTGTCGGATGACGATTATTACCGCGACTTCTATGGCCGTGACGAAATCGCCAGCAACGTTCACCTCAACCGCCAAATTTGGTTAAGCCACTATACCGATTTATTCGGCGGTACACTGGCCAGCTACGCCACCGTGCAGAAGTATCAAACGCTGGCCAACGTCAATGGCTATAAAGATAAACCGTATGACATCACGCCGCGCCTTTCCACGAATTGGGACAAGAATGCCGGTGATTTCCAGTTTAATGTGTTCGGCCAGTTCACCCGTTTTGAGCACGACAGCAAACAGTCGGTGAACCGCGTGGTGCTGTATCCGAGCGTGCGTTGGAATCTGGACAACGAATGGGGTTTTATCAGCCCGAAAATCGGTGTCCACCATACCTTCTACGATCTGGATAATTTTGAGAACAATCCGGGCCGTTCGGTTAGCCGCACCTTGCCGATTTTCAATGTCGATGCCGGCATGACGTTTGAGCGCCCGACCAAACTGTTCGGCAACGATTTCGTGCAAACGCTGGAACCGCGCTTGTTCTACAACTACATCCCCACCAAATCGCAAAACGATTTGCCCAACTTCGATTCCTCAGAAAACAGCTTCAGCTATGAGCAGCTGTTCCGCGAGAATTTGTATGCGGGTAACGATCGCATCAACTCGGCCAACAGCCTGACCGCTGCCTTGCAGACTCGTTATCTCGATTCGCAAACCGGCGCTGAACGCCTGCGCGCCGGTATCGGCCAGAAATACTATTTCACCACCGATAACGTATTGCTCGACGGCAGCGTCAGCCGTTATGAGCGCAACCGTTCCGACTGGATGGCTTTTGGTTACGGCAACATCAGCCAAGATGTGAGCGCCCATGCCATCGTGCATTACAACGAAAACCGCCGCCGCTGGGAAAATCTGGATACCGGCTTGCTGTACAATCCCGAACCGGGCAAAGCCTTGAGCGTGCGCTATAAATACGGCCGCAACGAGCCGATTTATCTGCAAGACAACGGCAGCTATTTTTACGATAAGCTCAAACAAGTCGACATCGGTGCGCAATGGCCGATTACCCGCCAGCTTTCCGCCGTGGCACGCTTCAACTACGATTTGGACGTGAAAAAACCGCTGGAGCAACTGGTTGGCCTCGAATACCGCAGCGGCTGCAACTGCTGGAGCGCCAGCGTGGTCGCCCAGCGTTATGTAACCGGCTTGGATTCCCGTAAAAACGCCGTATTCTTCAATCTGCAATTGAAAGATTTAAGCAATATCGGTAACAACCCATCTGAAAAACTGCGTCTGGCCATTCCCGGATACAGCCCAACCCATGAGGTACTGAAAAAATGAAATCCATCACCAAACTGATGTTGGCTGCCGCCACTTTCACGGCATTCAGCCACGTTTCCGCCGCCGAAATCAAAGCGGTCGACAGCATCGCCGCCGTAGCCGATAACGATGTTATCACCCAACGCCAGCTCAACGCCGCCGTGGCTCGTGCCGCCGCCGAGAAACCCCAAGGCATGAGCGAAGCCGATTTCCGCCGCCAAGTGCTTACCCAAATGATTAACCAATCCTTGGTGGCACAGGCCGGTAAGCGCCGCAATATTCAGGCCACTGATGCCGAAATCGATCAGGTAATCACGCAAACCGCCGCCGCCCGTAAAATGACAGCGGATCAGTTCTACGCCGCTTCCGCTAAAAACGGCTTGAGCCGCGAAGCGGTACGCAGCAGCGTGGCCGACAGCATCATCACCCAAAAAGTACAGCAACAAGTATCGATGGAAAACGCCCGCGTGAGCGATCAGGAAATCGATGCCTTTATCGCCCAAGCGCAAGCCAACGGCCAAGCCTTGCCGGAAGGTTCGCCGGTGTTGCAATACCGTGCTCAGCACATCCTGATTCGCGAAGAGCCGTCTAACCCGCGCGGTACCCAAAGCGAAGTGCGTAAAATCTGGGAACAGGCACGCAGCGGCCAGAGCTTCGACCAACTGGCACGCCAGCATTCGATAGACAGCGGTAGCGCGGCCAACGGCGGTGATTTAGGCTGGTTCAGCGACGGCCAAATGGTGCCCGATTTTGAAAAAGCCGTGCATGAGCTTAAACCCGGCCAAGTCAGCGCACCGGTACGCAGCCAGTTTGGCTGGCACATCATCAAACTGAACGAAGTGCGTGAAACCGGCAGCCAGCAAGACCGAGTACGCAATGCCGTGCGCCGCCAATTGGCCGAGCAGAAAGCCGGTAAAGCGGTAACCGATTTGCTGCAACAATTGCATCAGGGCGCTTATATTGATATTCGTTAAAGATATCAGCAGTAGATAAAGATGCCTGTCTGAAAAATGCTTTCAGACAGGCATTCTTTTATTCATGATTATTGTTAAGCCAGTTCACGATAAACATCTGTAAATACAGAAAAGCCGCATGAGCTTAACCAATTTCTCTCTCCGACCGCAAATCATTACAACAAAATCAGCAGTTTTAACCCGGAAAATACCGTTGTTTACACAGCGCTTGGCTATGATGGCTGCTCCATTTGGGCATGAGTCACCGAGGGGATTTTTAAGTTAAGCCAATTCGGCGCAGTTGCCTAAATTCCAGCAGCCAAAATGATTCGTTTCAATCAACAAAACAAGACAACAAAAGGATAAAACACATGAAAAAACTGATTGCCCTAACCGCATTAGCCGCCACCGTAGGTCTGACCGCTTGCGCTTCCGACCGCCACGATAAAGGCAGCCGGGATGGCGAGCACCGCCACGGTGCAGGAAAAGGCTTCCACGGCGAACATAAACAAGGCCGCGACGGCCTGCCGCGCGGTTTCGACCGCCTGAATCTGAGCGATGCCCAGAAACAGCAAATTCAAACCATTCTAGACAACAACCGTTCACAAGCCGCGCAAAACCAAGAGGCGCGCCGTGCCGAGTTTGAACAGCAACGCGCTGCCGAGCAAGCGCTGGTCAGCGGTGCTACGTTCAACGAAAACGCCGCCCGCCAGATGATTGCCGGCCAGCAGCAACGCCATGCTGATATGGCTTTGCAGCAAATGCGCGTGCGTCACCAGCTGTTTCAGGTGTTGACTCCCGAGCAGCGCCAACAATTACAGCAAATGCAACAAGAGCGCGGTTCACGCGGCGGTAAAGGCGAGCGCGGTGAGCGTCGCGGTGGTCAAGTTGTACAGCAATAAATAGAGCGTTTTTATACGGTAAATGCCTGTCTGAAAAAATCTTTCAGACAGGCTTTTTGCTGTTTATTCATTTCACTATATTACAGCTACTTCTTAGCCGGACGTTTATTCAACATACGCTGCAAAGTGCGGCGGTGCATATTGAGAGCACGGGCGGTGGCGGAAATATTGCCTTGGTGTTGCTGCAAAACAAACTGGATGTGCTCCCATTTTAGGCGTTGCAGCGAGGGGCCGCTTTCCGGCAACGGTTCTGCCGGTGGCGGCGTGTCGTTTTGCGCAGGGTCTTGTTGTTGGAAGGCTTGCAGAATCAGTGGCACATCGGCGGGTTTGGGCAGGTATTGCCAAGCGCCGAGTTTTACGGCGGAAACGGCGGTGCTGATGCTGGCGTAACCGGTCAGCACGACGATTTTGGCATCGGGAAAGCGTTGGCGCAGCTCGGGCAGCCAACGCAGGCCGCTGTCGCCATTGAGGTTGAGGTCGAGAATAATGCCTTCCGGTTGGCCGGTGTACGCGGTAAGTTCGGCCTGTGTGGCGATCCAGTCCAAATGCAACGAATGACGGGTAAAACTGCGTTGCAGCAATCGGGCGAAGGTTTCGTCGTCGTCAATCAGTAGGAAATGCTGCATGTCGGCGCTCTTTCTCTGAGGCGGGGCAAAGGGTTAAAGGAAGGCGGATTTCGGCATAAACGCCGCCGGACGGATGATTGCTCAGGCTCAGGCTTCCGCCCATGCGGGCGAGGGTGGCGTGCGACAGCAATACCCCCATGCCGAGGCCGGCCGGCTTGTCGGACTCCTGCACATTCAGCCCGGCTGCCTGCAACTGGCTTTCACTCAGGCAGCCACTGCGGTTGCGGATGCCGATCGTCCACAGATTGTCGTCCAATCGGGTTTCCACCGTGATTTCCTGTCCGCCGGCATCGGCGGCATTGTTGAGGATGTTCAACAGCGCCGACCAAAACAGTGGGTCAATACAAACTTCTAAATCGGGCGCAATCGGGCTGTGTTGCTGCCAATGGTAAACCACTTCGGGGCGCAAGTTGTGCCATTGCGCCAATTGGGTTTGCAGGGTTTGATAGAGGTAAACCGTTTGCCATTCGCTGGATACGGCCGCCTGCTTGGGCTTGAGTTGCCACAAACTATCGCGGCATTCGCCGAGCAGTTGCTGCATCAGTTGCAAATCTTCCGCCATCTCAGCGGGAAGGTCGCGGCGGGATTGCCAGTCGTCATTGAGCAGCATCAGGCTGTTCAGCGGGGTGGATAGGCGGTGCGCCAAATGTGCGGCTTCGATGCCTATCCCCAGTATCTGCTCGTTTTGTTGCTGGCGGGCATGTGCTTGGTGTAATTCGGCGGTTTTTCGGTTCAACTCGCCGATCAGGCGGGTAATGCAGGCGGTAATCAGCACGGCGGATAGCACGAAGGTTAGCCACATGCCGCCGATATGGATTTGAAACAGCCGATCGGGTTGGTCGCTGACTATCGGAAACGGCTGATGGTAGCGGAACAGCAGCAAATAGGCGCCGGTGGCGAAAAAGGTCAGCAGCCAGGCAAAACGCGGCGAACAGAGCAGGGCGGCCAGCAATACCGGCGGCAGGTACAGCGACACCATCGGATTGGTGACGCCGCCGCTCCAATACAGCCATTCGGTCAGCACCAGCATATCGATACACAAACCCCATTCCATCAGATACCGCCGCTCTGATCCGGCATAAACGGCCAGCAGTCCGCCGGCAGCGGCCAAGGTGAAGGCGACCAGCGCCAGCGGCAAGAGAGGCCACGGCTGATCCGTCCCGTATGCCCACAGCAGCAGCGCGGTTAATGCGGTAGCAAATAACAGGCGGGCATAAAGGGTAAGGCGCAGCGCGGCCGGATAAACCGATGCTGAGAAGGTTGGGGGCAAAGAGGTGTTCATATTGCTTACTTTATCCGAAAAAAACGTCCGGTACTATCTCGGGGCTGCGACAATTTGTCGCATTGCCTGCGAATGAGGCG
>CALFOA010000065.1 GCA_937919795.1 uncultured Neisseria sp. | reverse complement strand
TACAGAAACCCCCTGCTGGCTGAACGATCAGACTGCTTTTGGGTTATCATGCTAAAACTTCTCTATCGCACCAAATACCCGCAAAGGACGCACAAATGCTGTACAACGAACCTCAAAATATCGGCCTGATTCCGATGGTCGTGGAGCAGACCAGCCGTGGCGAACGCTCATTCGACATCTATTCACGTTTACTCAAAGAGCGCATCATCTTCCTCGTCGGCCCAGTGAATGACCAATCCGCCAATCTTGTGGTCGCGCAAATGCTGTTTTTGGAAAGCCAAGACCCGGACAAAGACATCCATTTTTACATCAATTCACCGGGCGGCTCCGTATCGGCCGGTATGAGCATTTACGACACCATGCAATTCATCAAACCCGACGTGTCCACCATGTGTATGGGTATGGCAGCGAGCATGGGCGCGATTTTATTGACTGCCGGTGCCAAAGGCAAACGCTTTTCCCTGCCCCACTCGCGCGTGATGATTCATCAGCCACTGGACGGAATGCAAGGTCAAGCGTCGGACATCGAAATTCATGCGCGCGAAATTTTGCTCATTAAAGAGCGTTTGAACCAAATCATTGCCGAGCGCACCGGTCAGCCGCTGGAGAAAGTCATTAACGACACCGACCGCGACAACTATTTATCTGCGCAAGCAGCCGTCGAATACGGCCTGATTGACAAAGTACTCACCAGCCGTTCGGCACTGTAAGGATCGCCATGACCACAGAAAGTAATCACAACGAACTGTCCTGCTCCTTTTGCGGCAAGCCCAAAAGCGAGGTTGAAAAGCTGATTGAAGGTCTGAACGGCTACATCTGCAACGAATGCATCGAAACCTGCGGCCATATTCTCAAGCTCGAAGAAACCGCAGCGCCGACGGAATCCGAACGCACCGATTTGCCAACGCCACAAGAAATTCTCGATCATTTGGACGACTACGTCATCGGCCAAAAACCGGCGAAAAAAGTGCTGTCCGTTGCCGTCTACAACCACTACAAACGCCTGCGCCATGCCAATGACAAAGTGCGTAACGATGTCGAGTTGGCCAAAAGCAATATTCTGCTGATCGGGCCGACCGGCTCAGGTAAAACGCTGCTGGCGCAGACCTTGGCGCGTATGCTCAACGTACCGTTCGTCATGGCCGACGCCACCACTTTGACTGAAGCGGGCTACGTCGGCGAAGACGTAGAAAACATCGTACAAAAACTGTTGCAAGCCTGTCACTACGACGTCGAAAAAGCGCAAAAAGGCATTATTTACATCGACGAGATCGACAAAATCACGCGCAAAAGTGAAAACCCATCGATCACACGCGATGTGTCCGGTGAAGGCGTACAACAAGCCCTGCTCAAATTGATTGAAGGCACAGTCGCCTCCATTCCACCGCAAGGCGGACGCAAACACCCGAATCAAGAATTCATCCAAGTGGACACCACCAACATTCTGTTCATCTGCGGCGGTGCATTCGATGGCTTGGACAAAATGATTACCGGCCGTACCGAAAAAGGCAGCATCGGCTTTAACGCCGACGTGCGCAAACCCGAAGAGCGCGCCATCGGCGAATTGCTCACCGAATTGGAAACCGAAGATTTGATTAAATTCGGCCTGATTCCCGAGTTAATTGGCCGCTTGCCAGTGATTGCCACCTTGGCCGAGTTAGACGAAGCGGCGTTGATCAATATTCTCACCGAGCCGAAAAACGCGCTGGTGAAGCAATATCAGGCGTTGTTTGCGATGGAAGGAGTAGAGCTGGAAATCGAAGAGTCGGCTTTGTCCAGCATCGCTAAACTGGCGATGGCGCGTAAAACTGGCGCCCGCGGCCTGCGCTCGATTGTTGAACAATCGTTGTTGGAAACCATGTATTTGCTGCCAAGCTTGAAAGAAGTGAAAAAGGTGGTGGTAAGTAGCGAAGTGATTGATGCGGGTAAACAACCGCTGATGTTGCGCGAAGATGGCTCGGAATTTGTACCGTCGGCTGCTTAGGTATCAGTTTTGTAAAAAGTTTCAGACAGGCATTCTCAGATAAAGAAATGCCTGTCTGAAACTTTTTAGAGCATGATTGAGAGTAATAAAGCAATAATGCCTATCTGAAAAACTGTTTGAACAGTCTTTCAGATAGGCATTTTATGATTGTTTGTTTTTAAACGTGGAAGCTTTCGCCGCAACCGCATTCGTCTTTCACATTCGGGTTTTGGAATTTAAAACCTTCCTGCAAACCTTCTTTGGTGTAGTCCAATTCGGTGCCGTCGAGATAAGTATGGCTTTTCGGATCGATAAATACTTTTACGCCATGGCCTTCAAATACCATGTCTTCCGGTTGTACTTCATCGACAAATTCCAGTGTATAAGCCATACCGGAGCAGCCGCTGGTTTTTACGCCCAAACGGATGCCTTCGCCTTTGCCGCGTTTGGTAAGAAAGGTTTGGATGTGGTTGGCGGCGGTTTCGGTTAATGTAATCATCAAAGTATCCTTAATATCAATCATTATTGGCAGTCTGCTGCTTGGCCCATTCCACCGCTGTGGTTATCGCCGCTTTGGCTTGTGGGCTGTTTTTCCAGCAAGTGGAACCGCTTAAGGCAGCGCCTTGCTGCAAAATATCATCTACTTCGGCGGCAGCCAGTTTGGCGGTGTCGTCCAATCCCATTTGTTGCAGGCGCTGCAAGATGGTTTGGCCGATGCCTTTTTGTGCCAGTAAAGAGTGGATTTCGTTTTCGCTAAAAGGCATGCCATTCTCTCTAAGGCATGGATTCAGACAGGCCTTAACTTATTTCAACTGGCTGTCTTTACTACCGCGACGATTGTAGGTGGCATGGAATAACTGCTGTTTATCGACTTCTTCCTGGCAGCTGATACACAACTGTACACCCGGCAAGGCGGCACGGCGTTCGGGTGGAATGGGTTCGCCGCACTCTATACATTCATGCGCACTCTCACCGCTTGGCAGATGTTGGCGAGCAAAGGCCAAAGCATCATCCAATGAAGCATCCATTTGAGCTTGTTCCGCACCATCCGGTGCCCAACCGCCAGCCATTACCCATGCCTATCTGAAAAATTAAGAATCGTGTTTCTTTTTATAATCAGCCACTGCCGCTTTAATAGCATCTTCAGCCAAAATTGAGCAGTGTACTTTTACCGGCGGCAATTCCAGTTCTTCAGCGATTTCGCTGTTTTTAATCGCTAAAGCTTCGTCAAGGCTTTTACCTTTTACCCATTCGGTAATCAGCGAGGAAGAGGCGATGGCAGAGCCGCAACCATAGGTTTTAAACTTGGCATCTTCAATCACGCCTTCGCCGTTGACTTTGATTTGTAGCTTCATCACATCGCCGCAGGCCGGTGCGCCGACCATACCGGTACCGACGGATTCATCGCCTTTTTCAAACGAGCCGACATTGCGGGGGTTTTCGTAGTGATCGATCACTTTATCGCTATATGCCATGATAGGGGTTCCTTGTGGTGTGGTTATTAGGTTTATTTAAGGCCGCTTGATGGGAATTCAAGACGGGTAGGGTTTGTTTGGTTTTTTATTCAGTTATCGCAGTGGCATTCATGGTCATCAGTGCGCCTGATTTAGGAAGGTCTGCAACCACGATAACGGTTCTGGCTGGTGGCTTAAGGGGGAAAAATTCCGCATAAGCTCGATTCATTTCGGCAAAATCATTCACGTTTTTTAAAAATACATGAATATGCAATATATTACTTAAGTCGGCGTTTGCCGATTCCAGCATGATTTGAAAGTTCAGCAAAATCTGTTTGGCTTGTGAATAAGCATCTTCACCAGCCATAGCCCCTGTTTGCGGATTCACCCCCGGCGTGCCGGAGATTTGGATAAAATTCCCTGCTTGGCTAAAGTGGCTGTAAGGGCCGATCGGGGTGAATAAATTTTCAGGCGTATGATGCTGGATATTCATGATTTACTTTTAAATATGTGGCAATTAAGAACCTGCCTGATGTGCCAGTAAAGCTTCCCAATCATCGTATTGGCCTTGGTATTGTTCGGCCAATTCTTCCAGCTCGGCGGCAGTATGTGCCAGTTTATCGGCATGAATGCGACCAATATGGGTAAGCTTTACCTGATAGGCTTCGGCATGATCGGCCGATTGCATAATATCACTTAAATAATGACCAAGTTGGCTGGCCGCTTCGGCGTAGGCCTGAGCATTATCCAAGTTATCAAAATAAATATAATGATGTATCGGGCGCAGTTGCTCGAAATCATCGCCGTGCGCTTTCATGGCATCAATTGTGCCTTGATTGCGATCGTATGCTTGTATTTCACGACTGGGCAGTAGGTTGTTTCGGTAAAACAACCATTCTTCATCTTCTTCAGCATTGCCTGCGATGGGAAAGGCAAGTTCAGGCAGGCTGTTTAAATAGGCTGCGTTGTTTTTATGGAACAAATCAGCATCGGCAGCATAGAAAAACTCTACCCGTCTATGGCCGCAGGTTAACGAGCCTACCCATAAACCACAGCGGTTTCGTTCGGCATGTCTGCTGATTTCTCCGGCCAATTTTTCCAGTTTGCCTGCATCAGAGCTGTTGGGTAAGCCGCTGGTGGTATCGCCCTGATAGCCGAAAACGACACTGCATAAGGCTGGAAGGCCGTTTAACGGTGCGTTTGCAGCAAAATCAGTACGAACACTAACGATGCAGGGTTCACCGCTGGAAAAAATTGCGTGGTAGTGATAGTAAGTTGCTTGGTTTGCCATAATGTGCGAGCCCCGGTAACGATAAAATATTGTTGCTTGGGATTATAAGCGATTTCACCATTCACGGTTAGCACATTGTCTTAAATAGCACTTAGTGTTCTGCCCATTCAACAGTATTTAAATCAATACCGTCTTTAAACATTTCCCACAAAGGCGACAGCTCGCGCAGTTTACCGATTTTGGATTTAATCAACTCGGCGGCGAATTGTACTTCTTCTTCGGTGGTCATGCGGCCGAAGGTGATGCGCAGCGAGGAGTGGGCGAGTTCGTC
>CALFOA010000064.1 GCA_937919795.1 uncultured Neisseria sp. | reverse complement strand
CTTCGATCAAATGGCACAGGTTGCCGGATTTTGGCAGCCGTTAAGCGAAAAATTTCAGTTAAACCGTTAATAAGCTTGAGAACAAGGCGCAATTTGATTTATGATATGCGCCAGCTTCAATCTAAACCAAACCAAGAAGGTAAGAGCAATGTTAAAGAAAACCGCAATTCGTACCGGTTCGGCCGCACTGATTCTGATGATGGGTGCCTGTTCATGGTTCCAACAACCGGCAGCACCTGTTGTATCAGGTACCACCGGCGCGGCAGGCAGTTACGGCAGTTCATCGGCTTCGGGTACCGACAATCCTTATGGTGCCGCACCTTATGATCCGGCTTCTGCTGGTGGCAGCAGTGTCGTCAACAATACACCCGCCCCATACACCCCACCTGCGGCCACTCCGTCTGCTCCGGTATCCGGCGGCGGCAGCTACACACCTTCTAATGCTCCGGTAGACGTGAATGCCGCTACCCACACCGTGGTTCGCGGTGATACCGTCTATAACATCTCCAAGCGCTATAACATCAGCCAAGACGATTTGCGTGCTTGGAATAACCTCAGCGAAAACAGTATCGGCGTCGGTCAAGTATTGCGTGTGAAACCAGCCGGTTACACCGCACCTGCCGGCGGTTCTGCAGTAGCCAGCACTCCGGCCAGCCAACCGGCAGCTTCACAACCGGCCGCCAGCAGCACTCCGGCAGCGACTCCCAGCGTAGCCACCGGTGCTACACGCACCGTATCTGGTATTACTTGGCAGCGCCCGACCACCGGTAATGTGATCACCCAGTTCAGCACCGCCAGCAAAGGCGTGAACATTGCAGGTACCGCCGGCCAGCCGGTAGTAGCGGCCGCCGACGGTAAAGTGGTGTATGCCGGTTCCGGCCTGCGCGGCTACGGCAATCTGGTGATCATCCAGCACAACAGCACCTTCCTGACTGCTTACGGCCACAACCAAAGCTTGTCGGTAAGCGAAGGCCAAACCGTTAAACGCGGCCAAACCATCGCCCGCATGGGTAACAGCGATGCCGACCGCACTCAATTGCACTTTGAAGTACGCCAAAACGGCAAACCGGTTAACCCGGCCACTTTTGTAGCGTTTTAATTGAGTGTAAATCACATTTGATGGTTTTGATTATAAAATACCCGGCTTGGCCGGGTATTTTTGTGGATGACTGAAATGCCTGTCTGAAAACATTCCATCCTGTTTCGTGAGATATACTAGGGCAAATAATGTTAATGTGATTTCAAGGGAAAACGAAATGATTAATGCCGCATATATTTCTCTATTTCTCTTACTCTTAGGGGTTTGGTTAAGTTTGGAATTGAAGATTCGCATGAGAATGAAGATATTCTTGTCGTTTCGCAAAGCTGTGCTATTTAGTATTGTGCAGTTTTATGTCTTGTTTAATGGTTTGATGTATTTTTCCCATAACAATTTATTGTTTTTTAATTTTTTTGCCAATTTATATGATTGTTTTTTCTCACATATCTTTAT
>CALFOA010000063.1 GCA_937919795.1 uncultured Neisseria sp. | reverse complement strand
CTAAGGCTTGTGCACGTGAAATACGCGGCACCATGTCCATCGCCAATACATTCACTTTTTTGTCGGCCAGCTTTTGCACCAATTCGGGGTTTTGCGCCGGCCACAAAAAACTCACCAGCGTTTGGCCGGCTTTTAAGGCGGCAATTTCTAAATCGGAAGGGGCGTTTACCTTATAAATCAGCGGGCAAGCCCACACTTCGCCTCGTTCAACCAAAGTGGCACCGGCTGCTTGATAAGCCGCATCCACCAGCCCTGCGGCCACACCGGCACCGCTTTCCACCGCCACTTCAAAGCCCAGTTTCTGCAACTGGCTCACGGTAGCAGGGGTAGCGGCGACGCGGGTTTCGCCGCTCAGGGACTCCATTGGAACACCAATTCTCATCGCTTTATCCTTTTATCATCGGGTTTATCGGGTACTTTTTTAAATCATGGTTTTATTTATAGCGAATTTTACGGGTAAAAACAATATTAAAATGTCAACAATTGTGATTGATTTTGTTTAATGAAGTACTAAAGCAGTATGCCTGTCTGAAAGGCTTGGAAGTTTTCAGACAGGCATTGAAGAAAAAACATTGTGTTACAATAATACATCTGCCCAAAAAAGAGGCGGGCTGTTTATGAAAGGAACCACCATGCGTATGCTGCATACTATGCTGCGAGTCGGCAATCTCGACAAATCATTAGCTTTTTATCAAGACGTTTTGGGCATGAAATTGCTGCGTAAACACGATTATCCGAACGGCCGTTTTACGCTGGCGTTTGTTGGTTATGGTGATGAATCGGATCATACCGTAATCGAGCTGACCCACAACTGGGATACCGAGCGCTACGATTTGGGCAACGGCTACGGCCACATCGCTCTGGAAGTAGAAGATGCTTATGCCGCTTGCGAAGCGGTAAAAGTAAAGGGCGGCAAGGTAACCCGTGAAGCCGGCCCGATGATGCACGGCACCACCGTGATTGCGTTTGTAGAAGATCCGGATGGTTATAAGATTGAGTTTATTCAGAAGAATACTTAATTAGTGTTTGGGTATAAAAAATGCCTGTCTGGAAAATGGTTTTTCAGACAGGCATTTTTTGCGTATTCAATTGTTTTTATTCGTAGCGTTATGGTTGTCGCTGTACTTCTCTTTCACCACTTCCTTAATTGGCTCGGCTTCGGCAATTTTCTCTTTCGCTTCCTCAATTTCTTCCTGATCCGGCGCTTCTTTTTCCTGTATGGACTCGGCGGCAGGCGAGAACTGGAATTTGCCGTATACCGGGAAATGGTCGGAACCGATATTGGGCAATACTTTGATTTCGCTCATCATAAAATCGCTGCTGTGGAAAATATGATCGAGCGGCCAGCGGCAGAACGGATAATGAGCGTGAAAAGTGTTGTACATACCGCGCCCTTTGCGCGGGTCGAGCAAGCCGCTGATTTGTTGGAATAATCGGGAAGTATAAGACCAAGCCACATCGTTCAGGTCGCCGAATACCAATACCGAATGATCGTGTTTGGCGATTTCTTTGCCCACCAGCAGCAACTCGGCGTCGCGGTCGGTGGAAGTATCGGCTTCGGTGGGGCTGGGCGGCATCGGGTGTAGGCAGTAAATGTTCACCCATTCGCCCGAGTGCAATTGCAATTCGGCGGCAATCGAAGGAATGTCTTCGGCCACCCAGTGGCGGATTTCTACATTTTGCAGCGGCAAGCGACTGTATAAGTGCATGCCATAGAGATTATCCAGCGGGATTTTCACGGTATAAGCGTAGCCCTGATCGTGTTCCAACACCGCCAGCTGTGTTTCCCACCATTCGTCGCTCTCCAAAGTGAGCACCACATCAGGCACGTGGCTGCGGATTTCGGCCAGCAATAAATCGGCACGGCGGTTGGTGGTGAGCACATTACTGGTGAGCAGCGATAGGGTGCGTTCGTTGTCTTGCCCGCGATAATGCATCACTTCCGGTTTGGCGAGGCGGGTATAGGCGAAAACCTCTTTCAGTTGATAAATCATACTGATCAGATTGGCAAGAGCCAGCGGCAGAAACACAGCCGCTGGATTCGGCTGGAAGATCAGTTGGCTGATTAAGCAGACGAAATTGAGGATCGCAATTTGCAGGCGGGGAAAATCAAAAACACGAAAGGCCCAATGATCGTGTTTCACGAAGGGCAATAGCGTCGCCAATACCGGTAATAGGAACAAGGTAAATAGCAGCCAATTTGCAGCAGACATCAGGTATTCACTCCTGTTGGGATAAGCAATACGGCATAAAAAAGGGGCATAAAACCGTTATGCCCCTTTTGTTTATTAAAATGCCTGTCTGAAAGTTTGTTGAACCGATTCTGATAACCGCGGTTAAGATTTTTGAGCGGGTTGGGACTCTGCCGGTACTTCGGCTGCCGGGGTTTCGGTTGCTACGGCGGTAGTATGCGGCAAATCGGTTACCGGCACTTCGCTCACCGGAACCTGCTCGACCGGATCGATATCAGAGAGGTGGAAAGCGAGTTCATCAGATGAGGGAACGGCTTGGCCTTCTTGGAAATCGGATTCTTGCGGCAAAGTCGCGGCACCGGCGGTGGCGGTTGCGGCCAGATAGGCGACGGTAACGGCTTTATTGCTGCGGTTGGCCAACTGCTCTTGCAGGGCTTCTTTGCCCATCAGGTTTTGCGCACCGCTGCTCAGGTGTTGGATCACTTTCTGATAGCTGCGGTTTAATTCGTCGACGGCGGCAGCGGTGTCGACAAAATGTTTGTCTACTTCTTGACGGTAATTCTGGAATTTCTGCACCAATTCTTCATGTTCTTTTTCTTTGCTGCGGGAAGTCCGCATCATTAGCCACATCACCAACAGGCCAATAACCAAACCAATAACGGCGGCCAGCGCCAGTTGTATTTCCCAAGACAGATTCTGATTCATGCTGGTTTCTCCTTTGAATAATGAATAGGCCTAATATTGGATAGTTCGATATTAGCATTGTTGGCGACGGCGGGAAAGTTATAGCGGGTACAGGAAGGAAAAATAATACAAGCGGTATTTCATGCCACCGAAATATTCGGTTTGATGAAATACCGCTTGAATCAGTCAGTTAAACTGATGAAGCATTAAGCTTGCAGCGCTTCCTGCAATTCGCCGGCTTCAAACATTTCCATCATGATGTCGGAACCGCCGAGAAATTCGCCGTTTACATACAGCTGCGGAATGGTCGGCCAATCGGAATATTCTTTAATGCCTTGGCGCACGGCTTCGTTTTCCAATACGTTTACGGTGACAAAATCATTGCAACCGGCCGCTTGCAGAATTTGTACGGCGCGCGAAGAGAAGCCGCATTGCGGGAATTGTTTGGTGCCTTTCATAAAGAGTACCACGCGGTGGGTGGTAACAACTTCTTTGATTTGTTCTTGGATGCTCATGTTTTTTTTCCTCAAAAAAGAGTGCGGGGTTAAGGGTTTTCAGACAGGCATTATATAGCCGAAATACAGTTTTTCCACTCAGTCGGAATAGTTAATCGGCTTTGCGCTGTAAAGCGGCGGCGAAAAAGCCGTCGGTGCCGTGGCGGCCGGAATCGAGGCTCAAATAGCGGCCGGTATCCAAATCTATCTTGGCCGCTTGCAATAATTCGGCTGCGTCCAAGAGTTCGAAATCGGGATGTTCGGCCAGAAACCACTCAACCTGTTGTTCGTTTTCCGCCTGCACAATACTGCAAGTGGCATAAACCAGCCTGCCGCCGGGTTTCACCAAATCGGCGGCCGCGGCCAGAATGCTGTGTTGCTGTTCCAGCAATTGAGCCAGAGATTGTGGCGATTGGCGGTATTTCAAATCGGGATTGCGGCGCAAAGTACCCAAGCCGGAGCAGGGGGCGTCTACCAATACGCGGTCGGCTTTTTGTTGCAGACGGGCGATGCGGGTATCGTGTTCGCTGCTGATGCGCTCGGGGTGGATATTGGTGAGCCCGGCGCGCACCATGCGCGGTTTGAGTTTGGCCAGCCGTTTTTCGGCAATATCAAAGGCGTAAATTCGGCCTTTATTGGCCATCATGGCGCCGATGGCCAGCGTTTTACCGCCTGCTCCGGCGCAAAAGTCCACTGCCATATCGCCGCGTTTGGCACCGAGCAACAAGGCCAGCAGTTGGCTGCCTTCGTCTTGCACTTCCAGCGTGCCGTCGAGAAACAGCGGGTGTTTGTTGAGTGCGATTTTGTCGCTCAGGCGGATGCCCCAAGGCGAATAAGGGGTGGCGCTGGCGGCGTGGCCTTCGGCGCTTAAGGCTTCGAGCACTTTATCGCGCTTGCCTTTCAAGGTATTAACGCGCAAATCCAGCGCCGCCGGGCTGGCCACGCTGCGGCCAAACGCGAGGATTTCCGCTTCGCTCTGTTGTGCTTTTAAGGTTTCAATCAGCCATTCGGGCAGTTCGGCGGCGGTGTTGAGCTGTTCGGCAAACTCGCTTTTGCGGCTTTTCAAATGGCTTAAAAATTCACGCTCATCTTCATCGGTTAGTTCTTGTAATTGGCTCAAATTGAAACTGCGACCCAATACCAAGGCGGCCAGCGCGGCTTTTCTGGATTGCGCTTCGGGGCGGCGCAGCGCGGTGGCGATTTTTTGATAATGGCGCAGTGCGGCAAACGCGGTTTCGGCAATCTCGTGGCGGTCTTGGCGGCCGAGTTTTTTGTGTTCGCGGAAATAGGCGGACAGCACGGCATCGGCCGGTTGTTTGAAGCTCAATATCGCGGCGAGCAAATCGGCGGTGTGGTTCAGTTGGCTGGGTGTCATGATGGGCAGATAAATCTTTATAGAATAAACGGATTATACAGGGCAACAGAATGCCTGTCTGAAGAATAACGCCGCCGGAAGCGGGCTTCGGCGGCGCTGGCTGTGTGATTAACACGGCGGTGTTAAGGTTTTGCGGTGGCGGATGCCGAAGCCGCTTTGTCTTTGGCCGCTTCGCCGGAAGCCGGTTCGTCAAACGGCATTTCTTCCGGTTCGTTCTGCAACTCTTTGCCGTTGAGGGTAAGGCGGTTTTGCTGCAACACGATGCGGGTGTCGATATTGCCGTTGGTTAGCGTTAAATAACCGTCGGTGTGCATCGATTTTACGGTGGTTTCGACCATCAGGCGGATGGTGTCGTTGATGTCGTCCATGCTGGCGGTACCGGCGGCGGCGTCTTCGGGATTCACGCTGAATACGTTACGCGCTTGGTTGATAGCCAGCTGTTCCAGCAGTTTTTCCGGTACATGCAGGCGGAAATCGGCGTGGGTTTTCTTCAGCATCTGGGTAACATCGTTCAGGTCGGCGGCAGCCAAGCCGTCGAAGCTTAATTCGCCGGAAGCCTGTACTTTGCCGGTGGGCATGGTGAAAT
>CALFOA010000062.1 GCA_937919795.1 uncultured Neisseria sp. | reverse complement strand
CGGTAAAGCATCAATGCCTGTCTGAAAACGTACTTTATTCGTTTCAGACAGGCATTTGGATTGAAATGCTTTATAAAGGCAAAGGTTCGGATGGGCTTTTTGTTGGGCGGTGCTGAGTGGTATCAGGCGCTTGCTCCGCCGGTTTGGCCGTTTGCTGCCAGCTGCGCAACAATTGCTGCAAGGCTTGCGGGTCTTCATGACCACTATCGATGGCGGCTTGCAACCAGCGGCAGGCGACGGCGTTGTCTTGTTTGACACCGTAACCGTGGTGGTACAGGCAGGCGAGGTTGTATTGGGCTTTGGTGTCGCCTTGTTGCGCGGCTTGCTCAAACCAGTGGGCGGCACGCGCCGGATCTTTTTTTACGCCTTGGCCGTTGTAATACATGATGCCGAGATTGGTTTGCGCTTTGGCATGGTGGTGCACGGCGGCTTGTTGGTAAAGGCGCAGCGCTTCAGCATAATCTTGGCGGCAACCCAAACCATAATGGCGGGCGAAGGCCGATTGATAAAGCTTTTCATTGCGTTGGTGATAGGCAATGGTGGCGGCGCTGTGCTGGGTGTCGGGTGCTTTGGGTGCTTTGAGGGCGTCGGCCAATAGCAGTTTCTGGCGGGAGGCGATGTCGCCGTGCTGAGCGGCACGGCGGTAGTAGTTTTGCGCCATATCGGGATCGGCTTCCACGCCCATGCCGTATTGATAGATGTCGCCCAGTAGGCGTAACGCCTCGGGATGGTTATGGCGGGCGGCAGCGCTGGCATGGCTGAGCGCGGCGGCTTGGTCGCGTTCCATGTGCTTGCCGGTTAGGTAGAATTTAGCCAGCATGGCATGCGCGTCGGTATTTTGCTGTTGAGCCGCGTGTTGCAGCCAGCGTATGGCTTCGGCAATTTGTTGTTGATTGGCTAAAGGATCATCCAAGAGCAGTCGCGCATATTCGCTTTGTGCGCCGACAATACCGCCTTTAGCGGCAATTTGGAAGTGGTAACGGGCTTTGAGATGGCTGGCTTCTACGCCTTGGCCGTAGAGGTATTGGTTAGCCAGTTGCCAGTGGGCGGCAGTCAGCCCTTGTTCGGCCGCTTGACGATAGAGTTCATGTGCGGCCAGTAGGTTGGGGTGCGGGCTGTTTTGATGATGGTGTGCCAGAAAATACTGAGCGTGGGGATGGTGTTGAGCCGCTGCTTTTCGGGCCCAATACAGCGCTTGTTGGGGGTCATTTTGATGAGAGAAATAATTCATCAGGCGTACTTGGGCGGCAAGAAAGCCCTCTTCTGCCAAGCTTTGATAGTGAGGAAGTAATTCTTCCAGTGAAATATTGTTTCCCTCACGCAGCAGTAATAAGTTGTAACGTGCGGCCAAATGGCCTTGATCAGCAGCTTGTTTGAGCCAGTAAGTTGCTTGACTGATCTGGGTGGGGGTGCCAAGGCCATAAACATAGCAGCCGCCAAGCTGAAAGGCTGCTTCGGCATAACCGGCCAAAGCAGCTTCTTGCAACAGAGGAATAGCCTCCTGATATTTCGGTGGCTTACTGCGAAGAAAATTTAATGCCTGTCTGAAAGCAAGCAGAGCGGATTCGTTCATGTTTAAGTGTAATGTATCGATAATTGTATTGTTGTATTGTTTTAACGAAAAAAATTTATTGCTGCCAAGGTGTTACCGCGCCTTAGCTCAAAGAGGACGATTTTGTAAGCTGCTAAAGCTACTTGTACTGTCTGTGGCTGGTAAGTTTTTTCGCTATATTTGGTAACCGGAAGCATGAGAGCCTGAACCGATTGCGGTCGGGCTTTATCTTAACGGATATCCAGCGGCGGGAAAGATTTCACTACGTCGTCTACTGCCTTAACGCGCACGAGAAAATCTTCCAGTTGCGCCAGTGGCAACGCGCTGGGGCCGTCACACTTGGCTTCATCAGGGTTAGCGTGACTCTCCAGAAAAAGACCAGCCAAACCGGTGGCCATGCCAGCCAGCGCCAAATCCAGTACTTGTTGACGGCGACCGCCGGAGGCTTTGCCGCCGGGATCACGTTGTTGCAGGGAGTGGGTGACATCGAAAATCACCGGCAGGCCGTCACAGGCTTTTTTCATCACACCAAAGCCCAGCATGTCGACCACCAAATTATCGTAGCCAAACTGGCTGCCGCGTTCGCACAGAATAATCTGATCGTTGCCGCTTTCTTTAAATTTCTCCACGATATTACCCATTTGCGACGGGCTGAGAAACTGCGGTTTTTTCACATTGATGATGTTGCCGGTACGCGCCATCGCTACCACCAAATCGGTTTGGCGAGCCAGAAAAGCGGGTAGTTGCAAGATGTCGACCACTTCGGCCACCGGCTCGCATTGGTAAGGCTCGTGCACGTCGGTAATCACCGGAACCTTAAATTCGCGTTTCACCGCTTCAAAAATCTTCAAGCCTTCATCGAGGCCGACGCCGCGGAAGGAATGGATAGACGAGCGGTTGGCCTTATCAAACGAGGCTTTAAAAATATAGGGAATTTTCAGCTTGTCGGTTACCCGCACATAATGCTCACAGGCTTTAAGTGTGGAGTCCAAATCTTCCAGTACGTTGATGCCGCCGAATAAGGTGAACGGCGCGTTGTTGTCGAGTTGGATGTGATTGATTTGCATGAAAAAACCTTTAGTCTAAAAACAAAAGCAAGAGGGCATATAATTTATTGTGCCATTAAGCCTCGTAATGATAAGTGACGACAATGGAATAACGAAGGATTTAACCATCCTTTACGCAGAGCGAGAGTAAAAATGATTAACAAAAGTAACAGAGTATCATGAATGGCTCTGATGAACGATGAGTCTGTTGAAAACCGATGTTGAATCAACAAAATCTGTTTACATTCATCCGAAAACCATTATCTATATTAAAAGCTTTTCAGGCAGGACTCAGAGCTTGTTATAATTCGGTCTCTACAACTTAAATCATTTTAAATCATTAAGCGAACCTATGCCTGTCTGAAAAGGATGACACACATGGCAAAACCCAAAGGCGGCCTCGGCCGCGGCCTGGATTCACTGATTTCCCATAATCTGGACGACGGCGGCAACGACCGCCTCACCACCGTGCCGATCGGCGATATCCGCCCCGGGCGCTATCAGCCGCGCGTGCAAATGGATGACGAAGCCTTGCAGGAGCTGGCCGAATCCATCAAGGCGCAAGGCGTCATCCAGCCGGTGATTGTGCGCGAGCAAGGCCTCAACGGCTACGAATTGATTGCCGGCGAGCGCCGCTGGCGCGCCAGCCAATTGGCCGGCCTCACCGAAATGCCGGTGGTGGTGAAAAGCATCAGCGACGAAACCGCGCTGGCAATGGGTTTGATTGAAAACCTGCAACGCGAAAACCTAAACCCAATTGAAGAAGCGCGCGGTTTGAAACGCTTGGCCGACGAATTCAGCCTCACCCACGAAACCATCGCCAAAGCAGTTGGCAAAAGCCGCAGCGCCATTTCCAACAGCTTGCGCTTGCTTGGCTTGCCGGAGCCGGTACAAGATATGCTGTACCAGCGCCGTTTGGAAATGGGGCATGCTCGTGCTTTGTTAACCTTGCCAGTGGTTGATCAACTCATGCTGGCACAAAAAGCGGTGAAAAACGGCTGGTCGGTACGTGAAGTCGAGCGCCGCAGCCAAATGCTGAATCAGGGCAAACCTTCTACTGCCATCAAGAGCATCAATCCCGATATCCGTCGCTTGAATGATGCGATTACCGATAAATTGGGTGTGAATGCCGAAGTGCTCACTCGTAATCAGAAAAAAGGCAAAATCATTTTGCATTTTGATAGCCCGGAAACACTGGAAAATCTGTTGCGTCAATTGGGTGTAGAGTTTGAGTAAAAAGGCTTTCTGTTTTAAAAATGCCTGTCTGAAATAGTATTCAGACAGGCATTTTTATATGTTGGGTAAAAAGACAGGATATGTGGTAATCGCCCTTGAGTGTGCCGTTTAATTCTTAATGTGGTGTAGTCCTTTGTAGTTTTTGGTGGGCAAAACAGGCAAGCTACAGTAAAATAACACAAAAAAAGTCAGGTATCTGATTCACAAAGGTTAACGTTTGTCTTGACGCTGGTACACATCTTGATTATAGTAGCACCGCTTAATCCTGTCTCTGGTTGTAATCCAGTATAAATGTATGAATAAAATAATCTATGCGCAATTGGCGGTATTGGCGGTAACCGCTGCCATTTGTGCTTTGATCAGCGGAATCAGTGGTTTTTGGTCTGCGCTGGCAGGAGGATTAAGTTATCTGTTGCCATCGGCGGCAGCGGTATTACTTTTAAAACTTTTCAAGCCTTATCCTCAATTGGCGGGAACGGCGTTTCTGATTGGAGAAGGTTTAAAAGTAGTGCTGGCTTTAGTGTTAATGCTGATTGTGTTTGCGGTTTGGCATGAAACACTTCAATTTCTGCCCTTTATTGTGGGGCTGTTGGCAGTCAGCCATCTGGTTTTTTTAGCATTGTTGAGAGTTAGAGACTATGGCAGGTGAATCAATGACCGCTGCCGACTACATCAAGCACCATTTACAGAGCTTGACGAGTTTGCAGGATGTAACCCAAGGGCAAGGCCTTAAAAATATCGCCGATTTTTCATTTATCAACTTGGATGCAGTGTTTTTTGCTGTACTCTTGGGGGTGGTCGGCAGCTTTTTCTTATGGCGTGGTGCGAAAACAGCTACCGCTGGCGTACCGGGACGTTTTCAAGCGGCCGTAGAAATTATGTTTGAATTTGTAGATGATATGTGTAAAAGCATTATCCACAATGAACAGTCGCGTAAGTTTGTTGCTCCGCTCGGTTTGACCTTGTTTGTCTGGATTTTCCTGATGAATGCGATGGACTTGCTGCCGGTAGATTTGTTGCCTTTAACTTGGCAAATGGCAACCGGTGAACATCACGCCTTGCTGCGTGTTGTACCTACGGCAGACTTAAATACTACTCTGGCGATGGCCATCGGTGTTCTGTTAATCTGTATCTATTACAATATTAAAATCAAAGGATTCGGCGGCTGGATGCACGAAATGTTCACCGCTCCCTTTGGTCCGAAACTGGCTCCTGCCAACTTTATCCTGAATATCGTAGAGTTCTTGTCTAAAACCGTATCGCACGGTATGCGGTTGTTCGGTAATATGTATGCAGGCGAGCTGGTATTCCTGCTGATTGCCCTGTTGGGTGGTGCGTGGGCAGTTTCCGGCAGTATCGGTATTTTGGATCCGATTATGTTTGTTTTCCATATCATTGCCGGTATGGTGTGGGCGATTTTCCACATTCTGGTTATTACCCTGCAAGCCTTTATCTTCATGGCTCTGGCGTTTGTTTATATCGGCCAGTCGCATGATGCGCACTAATGAATTAAGTAGTTTGTTTTAATCTGTAGTTTTTTTTCAACGTAGTTTTAACCTTTGTTTTTCTTTAAGGAGTTTTAAAATGGGTTTGATTGCTATCGCATGTGGTTTGATTGTTGCTCTGGGCGCATTAGGCGCTTCTATCGGCATCGCCATGGTAGGTTCTAAATATCTGGAATCTTCTGCCCGCCAGCCTGAATTGATTGGCCCGCTGCAAACCAAACTGTTCCTGATCGCCGGTTTGATCGATGCCGCGTTCCTGATTGGTGTCGCCATCGCTCTGCTGTTTGCCTTTGTTAACCCGTTTGCAGGCTAATCCGAACAGAAACTGTTTCGATACAAACGAAACACCGTTTGTTTGATTAACCCTAATACGAAGGTTAAGTAAAGTGAATATTAATGCAACCTTATTTGCGCAGTTAATCGTCTTTTTCGGTTTGGTGTGGTTTACCATGAAGTTTGTGTGGCCGCCCATCGCAAAAGCGTTAGACGAGCGCGCCGACAAAATTGCTGAGGGCTTGGCAGCAGCCGAGCGCGGTAAAAGTGATTTTGAACAGGCGGAAAAGAAAGTTGCAGAACTCTTGTCTGAAGGCCGTAATCAGGTATCAGAAATGATTGCCAATGCGGAAAAACGAGCAGCCCAGATTGTAGAAGAAGCCAAAGGCCAAGCATCTACCGAAGCTGCGCGGATTACAGAGCAAGCCAAAGCAGATGTAGAACAAGAAGCCAATCGCGCCCGCGAAGCTTTGCGTGAACAAGTTGCTGTGTTGGCTGTAAAAGGTGCGGAAGCAATTTTGCGTCGTGAAGTGAATGAAACACAACACGCCCAATTGTTAAGCAACCTGAAACAGGAGCTGTAATATTATGGCAGAGTTCGCAACCATTGCCAGACCTTATGCGAAAGCATTATTTGAGCTGGCGGACGAAAAAAATCAAATTGAATCTTGGTTGAGCGGACTGAAAGAGTTGGCTTGGTCTGTGCAACAGAGTCAAGTCTCTGTAATGATTGAAGATACCCAGACCAGCAGCAAGCATAAAGCCGATGTGCTGATTCGTTTGTTGAGTGAATCCCCTGCTATGCAGAACGAAACTTTTCGTAATTTCGTGAGTGTGGTAGCAGAAGGAAAGCGCTTGCAGGTTTTACCTGAGATCTATGCTCAATATCAAGATTTAGCTTTATCACGCAATAATGCCAAAAAAGCGGTTATTTACAGTGCTTACGAATTTGCCGGAGAAGGGCAACAAGCCAAAATCGTCAGCGATTTGGAACAGCACTTTAATAGCCGTTTGGATGCCACTTTTGAAGTTGATCCGACCTTAATTGGTGGGCTCAAGGTAGAGGTGGGTGATCAAGTATTGGATCTGTCTGTGCAAGCTAAGCTACAACAGCTGTACACGGCAATGACAAATTAGGAGAGTTTTCATGCAGCTTAATTCTGCTGAAATCAGCGATTTGCTGAAAGCCAAAATCGAGAACTTGGATACCAAACAGGAAATGCGTACCCGCGGTACCGTTATCTCTGTAACCGATGGTATCGTTCGCGTTCACGGCTTATCAGATGTAATGCAAGGTGAGATGCTCGAATTCCCCAGCAACACTTTCGGTTTGGCCATGAACTTGGAGCGTGACTCCGTGGGTGCCGTTGTGTTGGGTGAGTACGAGCACATCAAAGAAGGCGACGAAGTTAAATGTACTGGCCGTATTCTGGAAGTACCGGTTGGTCGTGAATTGGTTGGTCGTGTAGTCAATGCATTGGGTCAGCCGATTGACGGCAAAGGTCCGATTAATACTGCTAAAACCGCACCGATTGAAAAAATTGCCCCCGGTGTAATCGCCCGTCAATCCGTTGACCAGCCGATGCAAACCGGTTTGAAAGCAATTGACTCTATGGTGCCGGTAGGCCGTGGTCAGCGTGAGTTGATTATTGGTGACCGTCAAACTGGTAAAACAGCAGTGGCATTGGATGCTATCGTCAACCAAAAAGGTACCGGTGTTGTTTGTATCTATGTAGCGGTTGGCCAAAAAGCTTCTTCGATTGCCAACGTGGTACGTAAACTGGAAGAGCACGGCGCCTTGGATCACACCATTGTGGTGGCGGCAACTGCTTCCGAAGCTGCTGCGCTGCAATTTATTGCACCGTATTCAGGCTGTACTATGGGCGAATTCTTCCGCGATCGCGGTGAAGATGCGCTGATTGTTTATGACGACTTGTCTAAACAAGCGGTTGCTTATCGTCAGATTTCCCTGTTGCTGCGTCGCCCTCCCGGCCGCGAAGCTTATCCGGGTGACGTATTCTATCTGCACTCACGCTTGCTCGAACGTGCCGCCCGCATCAATGCTGATGAAGTGGCTAAGTTGACTAATGGCGAAGTAACCGGCAAAACCGGTTCGTTGACCGCGCTGCCGATTATTGAAACTCAGGCAGGTGACGTATCAGCATTCGTACCGACTAACGTGATTTCGATTACCGACGGTCAGATTTTCTTGGAAACCGACTTGTTCAACTCTGGTATCCGTCCTGCAATCAATGCCGGTATTTCCGTATCGCGCGTAGGTGGTGCAGCTCAAACCAAAGTCATCAAGAAACTGGGCGGTGGTATTCGTTTGGCATTGGCTCAATACCGTGAATTGGCTGCGTTCTCGCAATTTGCTTCGGATTTGGATGAAGCAACCCGCAAACAGTTGCAACACGGTGAAGTAGTAACCGAGTTGATGAAGCAGAAGCAGTTCAATACCTTGAATACTGCTGAAATGGCTTTGACCTTGTGGGCGATTAACAATGGCTCTTACAGCGATGTGCCTGTTTCCAAAGCTTTGGCGTTTGAATCTGAGTTCCGCAATTATGTCCGCATTCAGCATGCGAATGTATTGGAAGAAATCAATGCTTCAGGTGCTATGTCTGACGCAAACGAGCAAACGTTAACTGCAGCCATGAAGTCTTTCAAAGCTTCTTACAATTACGCTGCGTAAGAGCGAGATGAAAGGAGTCTGAAATGGCAGTAGGAAAAGAGATTCTCACCAAAATCCGTAGTGTTCAAAATACCCAAAAGATCACTAAAGCGATGCAGATGGTGTCAACCTCTAAAATGCGGAAGACTCAAGAGCGGATGCGCTTAGCGCGTCCGTACGCCGACAAAGTGCGTTTGGTAATGAACCACCTGTCGCAAACCCAAGAAACCCACGGCATTGCCTTGTTGGAAGAACATCGTGAAGTGCGCCGTGCAGGTTTTATCTTAATCACCACCGATAAAGGCCTGTGTGGCGGTCTGAACGCGAATGTGTTGAAGAAATTCTTGGCACAGGTTCAGGAATACCAAGACCAAGGCATTGAAACGGAAGTGGTGTGCTTGGGAAGCAAAGGTTTGGCTGCGTGCCAGCGTATCGGTTTGAATGTGATTGCCAGTGTAACCAACTTGGGTGATACCCCAAAAATGGAAATGCTGCTCGGTCCTTTAACCGAATTGTTCCAGCGTTATGAGAAACATGAGTTGGATGTTATTCAATTGGTGTATTCAGGCTTTGTCAACACTATGCGCCAAGAACCGCGTATGGAAGTATTGTTGCCGATAGGCCAAACCGCGCTGGACGACAATCATAGCGGAGACTACAACTGGGATTATCGATATGAGCCCAGCAGTACCGCAGTGTTGGAATATTTGGTCCGCCGTTATTTAGAGTCTGTGGTTTATCAGGCATTATCCGATAATATGGCTTCCGAACAAGCTGCCCGTATGGTAGCGATGAAGGCGGCTACAGATAATGCCGGTAACGCAATCAAAGAGTTGCGTTTGGTATACAACAAATCGCGTCAAGCAGCGATTACCACAGAGTTGTCAGAAATCGTGGCGGGTGCAGCTGCCGTTTAAGGCACTGACCGCCTCACACAATAGGATACGATAATGAGCCAAGGCAAAATCGTACAGATCATCGGTGCGGTAGTAGACGTGGAATTTCCGCGTGATTCTGTTCCGCGCGTATACGATGCGCTGAAACTGGTCGATACCGACCTGACTCTGGAAGTGCAACAAATTCTGGGTGACGGTGTGGTGCGTACCATTGCAATGGGTAGTTCAGACGGCTTGAAACGCAGCATGGCTGTAACCAATACCGGTTCACCGATTAGCGTGCCGGTTGGTAAAGCGACATTGGGCCGTATTATGGATGTATTGGGTAATCCGGTAGATGAAGCTGGCCCGGTTAATACCGAAGCCAAATTGCCGATTCACCGTGAAGCCCCGAAATTCGACGAGCTGTCTGCTGCGACCGAACTGTTGGAAACCGGCATCAAAGTAATCGACTTGCTGTGTCCGTTCGCTAAGGGCGGTAAAGTAGGTTTGTTCGGCGGTGCAGGTGTGGGTAAAACCGTAAACATGATGGAATTGATCAACAACATCGCCAAAGCGCACAGCGGTTTGTCTGTGTTTGCCGGTGTAGGTGAGCGTACCCGTGAAGGTAACGACTTCTACCACGAGATGAAAGATTCCAACGTATTGGACAAAGTAGCGATGGTGTACGGCCAGATGAACGAACCTCCGGGTAACCGCTTGCGTGTAGCCCTGACCGGTTTGACTATGGCCGAGCATTTCCGCGATGAAAAAGATGAAAACGGCAAAGGCCGTGACGTATTGTTCTTCGTAGATAACATTTACCGTTACACTCTGGCCGGTACCGAAGTATCCGCACTGTTGGGTCGTATGCCTTCAGCGGTGGGTTACCAGCCGACGTTGGCCGAAGAAATGGGTCGTTTGCAAGAGCGTATTACCTCTACTCAAACCGGTTCTATTACTTCTATCCAAGCCGTATACGTACCGGCGGATGACTTGACCGACCCGTCGCCTGCGACTACCTTCGCCCACTTGGATGCAACCGTGGTATTGAGCCGTGATATTGCTTCTTTGGGTATTTACCCTGCGGTAGACCCGCTGGATTCTACTTCACGCCAACTGGATCCGATGGTATTGGGTCAGGAGCACTACGATGTAGCGCGCGGCGTACAGTCTACTCTGCAAAAATACAAAGAATTGCGCGACATCATCGCGATTCTGGGTATGGACGAGTTGTCTGATGAAGACAAACTGACTGTAATGCGTGCCCGTAAAATCCAACGCTTCCTGTCACAGCCGTTCCACGTGGCTGAGGTGTTTACCGGTTCTCCGGGTAAATACGTATCGTTGCGTGATACCATTTCAGGCTTTAAAGCTATTCTCTCAGGCGAATACGACCACTTGCCGGAACAAGCGTTCTACATGGTAGGCGGTATCGAAGAAGCCGTTGAGAAAGCGAAAACCTTAAGCTGATAGGAGGCCGGCATGAGTGTCATGCAAGTTGAAGTGGTAAGTAACGAACAACAGATCTTTTCAGGCGAGGCCAGCTTTGTTGTGGTGCCGACTCTGAATGGTGAACTCGGTATTTATCCGCGACACGAGCCGGTTATGAGTTTAGTTCGTCCGGGTGCATTGCGTTTGACCGTACCCGATTCTGCCGAAGAAGTGCTGGTGGCTGTTTCCGGTGGTGTTTTGGAGGTTTTGCCTCATAAAATCACCATTTTAGCCGACGTGGCTGTGCGCAGTGCCGAAATGGATGCTGCACGCGCCGAAGAGGCTAAGAAAGCGGCTGAAGCTAGAATTTCCCAAGCAACCGACCAAGAGTCGCTGGCGAAAGCACACGCTGCTTTGGCGGCGGCGATTGCCGAACTCAAAACGCTGGATTATATCCGCGCTCACAAGCATAAATAATCTTCCGAGATTGATAAAAAGCACGGCTCAGCCGT
>CALFOA010000061.1 GCA_937919795.1 uncultured Neisseria sp. | reverse complement strand
CAGTGTGCATGCAGGCCGATTTGGTGGCGGGCGGCGTACCGGAAAACGTGATTTGGCAAGACCCCGCCGGTTTGCGCACGCTAGACAGCATCATCCGCTTCCGCCAACAATTCGGCGAAGCCAGCGTGTGCATCGTGTCGCAGCCGTTTCACAACCAGCGTGCGCTGGTGCAGGCCGGTTTTCACGGGCTGAACGCCATTGCTTACAACGCCAAAATCGTCGGCCTGAAAGCCGGCCACAAAATCCATCGGCGCGAACGCTTTGCCCGGCTGCGGCTGTGGTATGACTTATGGCGGCACACCCCGCCGCGTTATTCGCTGGCCGAAGTACCGATTAGCCGACACCGCACCGAACACGGTGCCTGAAGCCGCCCCGAACACACATTAAATGATTTAAAATAACCCCTTTTTCTTTCCTACTTTTAATAAACGAGCCGATTATGTTAGACATCCAATTGCTGCGTAACCACACCGCCGAGATTGCCAAACGCCTGGCGGCACGCGGTTATGAATTTGATACCGCGCGTTTCGAAGCCATCGAAGCCAAACGCAAAGCCCTGCAAGTACAAACCGAAGAATGGCAGGCTGCCCGCAACACCCTTTCCAAGCAAATCGGTGCGTTAAAAGGCCAAGGCAAACACGACGAAGCGCAAGCGGTGATGGATCAGGTCAGCACCATCAAAAGCCAGTTGGAACAAGCCGCCAACGGTTTGGATGCAGTGCAAAACGAACTGGATCAATGGTTAACCGGCATCCCCAACCTGCCGCACGAGAGCGTACCGGTCGGCAACGATGAAAACGACAATGTGGAAGTCCGCAAACACGGCTCTCCGCGCAGCTTCGATTTTGAAGTGAAAGACCATGTCGATCTGGGCGCACCGCTGGGCTTGGATTTTGAAACCGGCGCCGACCTTTCCGGCGCGCGTTTCACCGTGATGAAAGGCCAGATTGCCCGCCTGCACCGCGCGCTGGCGCAGTTTATGCTGGACACCCACACCACCCAGCACGGCTATACCGAATGCTATACGCCGTATATCGTGAACGACAGCACGCTGTTCGGCACCGGCCAGCTGCCGAAATTCGGCGAAGATTTGTTCCACGTTACCCGCGGCGGCGACGAGAGCAAAACCGTGCAATACCTAATTCCCACCGCCGAAGTCACCCTCACCAACACCGTGCGCGAACGCATTCTGCCCGCCGCCGATTTGCCGGTAAAACTCACCGCCCATTCGCCCTGCTTCCGCTCCGAAGCCGGTGCCTACGGCAAAGACGTGCGCGGCTTAATCCGCCAACACCAGTTCGATAAAGTGGAAATGGTACAAATCAGCCACCCGGAAAAATCTTACGATGCGCTGGAAGAAATGGTCGGCCACGCCGAGAAAATCCTGCAACTGCTGGAACTGCCTTACCGCGTGATCGTGCTGTGTACCG
>CALFOA010000060.1 GCA_937919795.1 uncultured Neisseria sp. | reverse complement strand
AAAAAATGCTTCGCTGGTTAATTGTTAACAGCCTCTAGTTATTTAGAGCAGCCCCAAGTTTTTGCGGTAGGCGGAGAAAAAAGGATGATATTGGTTTCAGTATAGAAAAACTGCCAACAAATGATGGTTTTGTTGGCAGTTTTTCTATTGGGGGGGTAGGCGGATATTTAAAACAAACTGTCTGTTTGTTCGTGGTATTCGTAGCTGGCTGGCACATTTTTTGGAGTAGGGGTAGGGCGAGCGGGGATGGTTTCAGGAGCTGAAGTCGTTGCTGGTTGAGTCGGCTCTTCAGGCTGTGATGCCGGTTGAGGCGATACTTCCGGTTTAGATACTGGTGTTGCAGTTGCAGCTGCAGCTGCTCCGGCATCTTCTTCTACTTCGATTTCGCTGCCTTCAGGTAGGACTTGGTCGGCAGGTTCGGGGGCTGGTGGTGCGGTAACCGGTTTGGCTAATTCGCCTGAGCCGCTGGTCCAAGCCAAGGATTGTAGCGAACCGTTGATTTTGCCGGCGGCAGAACCGCAGGTAATACAGTTTAGTGTACCGCTACGGCCTTTTAATACGATATCCAAACGCTTGGTATGCACGGTTTTTCCGTGTGCTTTTGCCCAAGCATCAATGCTTTTACGCAAAGCGGCGGTATCAAGGTCTTTGCGGTTATAAGGGTCGCGGAAGGCGGCTAACCATACATTATTATCGGCATCCACATTGACTGCGGCCATTTGGTAAGTAACGTCTACCGGAGAACCGGAGGTGATGGTTTTGGCAAATTCCAGTGCATCCGGTGATTTCATGCGAACGCAGCCGTGGCTGCGCACGCCGGGTACGCTGGAAGGTGCATTGGTGCCGTGGATGCCTAAGCCAAGTTTGGGATCGCCCATGCGGACAAATACCGGACCCAGCGGATTATTAGGGCCTGGAGGCACTGTGGTTTTGCCGTTTTTCAATTCTTTTTGAATGGATTTGGGGATATGCCAAGTCGGGTTATAGGTTTTGGCACCAATGATGTGACGACCTAGGTCGGTTTGGGTGGCTGCTTTGCCGACAGCGACCGGATAAATTTTGCTCAGCTTGCCGTCAACATATAAAAACAACCTCTGCTGTGGAATGTTAATCACGACATGCTGGCCGGGATTAATCGGGGAGACATCCGGTAACGGAGTATGAGGTGCTGCGATGGCTGCTGTGCCTGCCACCAAAGCAAGCAAGCCGAATCCTTGTGTTTTCATTGTATGTATTCTGTTGTAGGGTTAAATATAAGTAATTCAAATGATACCGTATCTTATAAGATTTTGTGCGAAAATATCGTTTTTTCGGCGGATGTGGTAGTTGAGTGGCAATATGAATACGACAAATAAAGAAATCATTCCCAAGGTTCGGGTTCATGCCTTGGATTATGAAGGTCGGGGTGTAGCGCGTATCGACGGCAAGGCCGTTTTTATTGAAGGTGCGCTGCCGGGTGAGGAGGTTAGCTGTCGAATAACGCGCAGCAAGAAACATTTTGACGAAGCGGAAACGGTAGCAGTATTGCAGGCTTCAGATCAAAGGATAGAGCCACGTTGCCCACATTTCTCAACATGTGGTGGCTGTGTGTTGCAGCATGCACGCCACGAAGCGCAGGTGGCTTATAAGCAACGGGTGTTGGAGGAACAGTTGCAGCGGATCGGCAAAGTGATGCCTGAGCAAATTTTGCCGCCGATTTATGGGCAACAGTGGGGGTATCGGCAGCGTGCACGATTGGCCGTGGCTGAAGATAGTACAGGTCATTTATATGCCGGGTTCAAAGCACGTAAAAGCAATCGCGTTGTAAAAATTGAAACTTGTACTATTCTGCCGCCTCATATTTCTGAAATATTGCCCGAATTACAACAATTGTTACAGGGTTGGCGTAAAGAGGTAGCCATCCGCTCTATTGAGATTTCTGATTCGGATGGCATCAGTGTATTAACCATCGTTGCAAAGAGCAGATTAGATAAAGCACAATTGACGGCATTGCAGTTGTTTTCAGACAGGCATTTAAATCAAAATCACAATAAGTGGCAAATCTGGTTGCAAATCGGTAAACAGGCCGCACAAGCTTTTTACCCGCCCGATACGGAACAGCCTTATTACCGTTTACCTGAGTTTAATCTGAGCATTCCCTATCGACCGGGTGATTTTACTCAGGTTAATCATCGTGTGAATGCCTTGATGGTTCAACGAGCTGTTCGTTTGCTGGATCCGCAGCCGGGCGAGCGGATTGCCGATTTATTTTGCGGCTTGGGTAACTTTACGTTGGCGATTGCTCGCAGTGGTGCGGAAGTTGTCGGTATTGAAGGCTCTGCTGCGCAAACTGAAATGGCGGCAGCCAATGCACGTTTGAACGGACTGGATGATAATATTAGTTTCCATACTGCCGATTTATTTCAGGTCGATTCGACTACCGTAGCTTCGTGGGGTAAGTTGGATAAAATATTGCTTGATCCACCTCGCAGTGGCGCACTGGAGTTTATTAATGCTTTGCATACACCTTATTTGCCTAAGAAAATAGTGTATGTTTCCTGCAATCCTGCAACATTGGCGAGAGATGCGGCTGAAATTGTTAAAAAAGGGTATAAATTCAAATATGTAGGTGTAATGAATTTGTTTCCTCAAACGGCGCACATTGAATCTGTCGGCTGTTTTGAGCGATAATCGGTGGTTTATCTTGTTAAGAAATGTTTTCGGGATACAGGGTATGTGAAAGTCATGTTATTATTAAAAACTAGAAATTAACGGCTTAATGTCATTGGATTTTATGGTGAACAAAATGAATTCCTCCATACAGTACAAGCATTGGGGCTTTATGCATAAATTCGGGAGAGTTAATTGAATTACTCGCTGCTAATAGGACTATTGGGCGCTTTAGTGATCGTATTTTTCTTTATACGTATCAAGCAAAATAAAGCAGCTACACCCAATATGAACGCAAAATATGGCCGCAGTGCGACTACCGCACGCAGCGGCCAAGCTGCGTCTGGCGGTCAGCAGTCCGAAGATTGGCTGGATACAGTCAATCAAACTGTTGATGAAGCAGACGATCAAGATTGGGAATGGGAAAGTGGAAGTATTGACCCTGGTGCAGCATCCGTTTCTGCGCAAGAAGTCGATCCTTTAACAGAGTATCAGGTTTACAAGCAATTCGGTTATGAAGATAAAGCGGCTGCTTCGTTGGCCGGGTATCTTGATAAAATCGAACGTGCACCGGAAAAGTTGGTACACGAACTGGCTAATCTTAGTCTCAGCACCGGCAATATTGATTTATTGGCCTCTGCATTGGAAAAACATGCAGGTGTTTTGAATGTCGATGATTTGGCCAGTTATGTACGTGAAGGCTTGTCCGTAGATCCGCACAATTTACCACTGCGAGTAGTTGCCGAGAGCCAATTGAGCTGGGGCATGAAAGAGGTTGCTCAGCAAATCGGCGAACAAACTGGTTTGGGTGGTGATGATGCCGATGGTGCGGGTTCGTCTTCGCACCGTGCTTCTGCTGCTGCAGACGGAGCTCAAGCGGTTCAGCGCAATATTAAGCGCAGTGCGATTGTCGTGGCTAAAGGCACACACGAATTGCGTGATTTGTCTGCTGAAGAGATGAATGCTGTGATCAGCTTTGTGAAGCCAGAGCGCAGCACCAAGTTATTGCAAAACCAGATGGGCTATGAGGCAGCGGTACAGCAATACAACCGTGCCATCCAGAAATCTGAAAAACCCGCGGCTCTGATTATTGATGCGCTGAAATTGGATTACCAGCATAACGAAGTTGAGCAATTTGCCAGTCACCTATGGAAACTTTATTACTCTCTGGGTTCTTACGGTCGTCAGGTTAAAGAGCGTATGCTTGGCTGGGGTTACAATTTGGGTCAACACGAGTTGTTTGATGAATTGGAAAAAGGCCCTAGTGAGCAGCAAGTCCGTGAAATCGGTTTGGCTAAAGGCTATTTGCAGCCTTCAGCTCGCCAATTGAAAGCGAAATACCGCGAACTCGTTCTGCAAAACGACACTGTTGTCAGCGATAGTAATTCCCCGACTGATGTGGCGTTGAAAGAAGTGGAATCCTTACTGATGTATGGTCAGCTGGATCAAGCCATCAGCACATTGGAGCAAGCTGTCTTGCAATACCCGGAAGAGTCGCAACTCTACATCACTCTATTTGACTTGTATGAACGCTCGGAAGATTGGGTACGTTTGGTGCAGTTCCTCAAGCTTCTGCGTGACCGCGTGAACAGCCTGCCTGAAGAAGTTGTATTGGCGATGAGCCAGTTGGTACAACGCGTTCATAAAATTTCTAAATAAATATTATAAAGAGTACTGATAATGGATAGTCTGTTACCAAAAATCAAAACAGTACGGGTAATGCTCAAAGATTTTAGCGAGCAGCAAGAAGCTATTTTCCGTATGGCATTCAAGATGCACAACACTACCAATTATGAGGTTGTTGCCGAAGGATCAGGCTTGACCCCGGATATGGTGTTGGTAGATGTCGATAATGGGAAAGGCATTCTGCCGTGGCAGGAGATGAAAAAAGAATATCCGGACGTTCCGGTTGTGATTTTTTCGCAAAATGAACCCATTCTGGCCGCGCCTTATTTGCATAAGCCTGTTAAATTTGACACCCTTTTCCCAACCTTGCGTAGCTTGGCACAAGGTGGCAGTATTTTCCAACCGACTGAGTCGGTTATGGATAAAAACCCTGCGGCAGCACCGGCACAAAATGCCGATGCGGGTCATCGAAAAACCAATATTAAGCGTTTTAATCCGCAAAGCGGATTGTTGGGAGCGCTCAAAGCGGCCAGTACCCGTTCGCATGATACTGCCGTACTGCATAATGGCAAGCCAGTGTTGATTGTTTTTCCAAGCATCCAGCGTGTTTTATTGACTATCAGTGCAGAAGAATTGGAGCGCATGTGTAAAGACGACACCTTGGAAATCGTTGCCAAGGCGGTGCCCGATAATCCGCAATGGAAAGAAAAAGCTAAAGTGACAATTATGTCGTGCTTGTGGCAAATGGCGATTTGGAGTGCGCATGGCAGATTGGCTTATCCGCTAACGCCGCAAAGCGTGTTTACTTTGAAACGCTGGCCTAATTTGACACGTTTGGCTCCTGTTCCCGAATCAATGCGTTTGTCTGCTTTCCTGACCAAAACTTCAGTAAACTTGAATGTGCTGTATAAAGTAATGCCTTTGGAAATGTCAGATATTCTGAATTATATTGCAGCAACTTATGTGACCGGTTTTCTGGCGACTGATAGTGAGTTTACTGAGCAACATGCCACTCAATTGTCACGGACTGCTGAAATGCAGAGAGAAGTCAGCGTGAACAGTGCTGATGAAACCGACAAGAAAATGTCACAAGCGGCCGAACGTGCTGCTGGCGGCAGCCAAGAACAGTCTCGTGGCTTGCTGAGCCGCTTGATGCGTAAACTGACAGGCAAATAAGGAGTGCCTTCGAATGATAGAAAATAAAATCATTTTTACAGGACCGGTAGGTGTCGGTAAAACCACGGCAATCAGTGCACTGTCGGATGACCCGCCAGTACAAACCGATGCCCGAGCATCAGACATGACCTTGGTGCGTAAAGGTTACACTACTGTTGCCATGGACTATGGTGTGATCCGTTTGGATGAACAGACTAAAGTCCATTTGTATGGTACGCCTGGGCAGGAACGTTTTAATTTTATGTGGGAAATCCTGAGCAAAGGTAGTATGGGTTTGGTGTTGTTATTAGATAATACGCGTACGAATCCGTTGAAAGATCTGAACTTCTTCTTGGAAGCCTTTAAAGAGTTGCTGAAAACCGCACCTTTGGTAGTTGGTGTGACAAAAATGGATGTCCGGTCTTTACCCGGTATCGACGTTTATCAGAAATATTTGGCTCAGCACAATTTTAATGTTCCGGTTTTCGAGGTTGATGCTCGTCAGGAAGACGATGTAAAACAATTGGTTAGCGCCATGTTGTTTTCGATTGACCCAGGTTTAGAGGTATAAGATGGATACAACACTTTCTTTACAATCGAATTTATATCCGCGTATTACGCCAGCAGGTGCGTATTATGCCGTATCCAATAATACGGCCAGTGCCAGCCGTACTTTATTGCATGGTTTATTAAAGGCTCAGGTTAATGAGTTGATCAGTCCAGAGAAGTTGTTGGCATGGACGGACAGTGCCGATATTGAAACAGCATTAAGCCTATTGTATCGCTTGCAACGCTTGGAGTTTCTCTATGGGGAAGAAACTCCCGCGGTGGAGGAACAACACTTTTCTGATGACCAATTACCTGAATTGCTGGAACAGCTTTCGAGCGTGGGTAAGGCGTTGCTAGCTGATCAGAACGGTTTATATTTTGCTAATGCTGGTTTTCACCATGAAACAGCGGAAGAAGTCGGTATCTTGGCCAGCGAAATTGCTGTATTGGGTGAACGCCATCAACTGTTGTTGAAAAACAATTTGAATATTCACCATAACGCATGGGGGATCTGTGAGCCTTCCGGTCAATCGGAACTAACTTTCTATCCGCTGTATGTGGGTCGGACAAAATTGATTCTGGTGGTAGGCGGTATTCCTGATCTTAATAAAGAAGCTTTTGTTTCTCTGATCAAGATATTGTGCAATAGATAAATTTGTGTATGGAGGTAATTTTCCGACACCTGAACTACCAATGATTTATGGGGATGCTGTTCATTAAATAGGTGGAAGATTATTTTATCTATATAAATAAATTAAACTAAATTTGGAATAAAAACATGCGTGAACAACTTTTAATCTCTGTGTTAAGCGACTTGAATGCCACTTCACCGGATATCACTGCTTCGGCCGTTATTTCTACTGACGGTTTGCCGATTGCAACTTTGATGCCGAAAGGCCTGGATGAAGACCGTGTTGGTGCGATGTCTGCTACCTTGTTGGCTTTGGGCAACCATGCAACTGGCGAATTGGCTTGCGGCGAATTGGACCAGGTGATGGTTAAGGGCAAAAATGGTTATATCTTGTTGAATCAGGCCGGATCAGATGCAGTGTTGGCTTTGATTGCTAGAGAAACTGGTAAATTGGGTTTGATTTTGCTGGATGCCAAACGTGCAGCCAAGCACATTGCTGATATTATCTAAAACGTCAGTATGATCGGATGGATGCCTGTCTGAAAACGGTGTAGCGTATATAGAGGCTGCAACGTTTTCAGACAGGCATTATTTATGATGGTTATCAACAGACATAAAAAAGCAGAGGATTATTCCTCTGCTTTTTTGATTTATGCTTTTTTCGAGCGTTTTCGACGTGGTTTAGGCAGCATCTTGGGGTAACGTGTTTCCTCAATGGCTTGTCGAATTCTCAAAGCTGTGAGTCTTTGTTTACGTTTCTGATTGACTTTACGGGCAACGATATTAGACCAAATAAATAATGTGTTAAGCTGCGCTAAAACAATCAGAGAGACCGCTTTAATCAGGTCGAGTAGAGTCCAGCCGCCGATAATGGTAGTTTTAAACAGCTCTTGAGAATTGATTGCCAAGTAATAGAGGGCAAACAGCCAGAGAGCCCAAGTGAAGCAGAAAATCAGCCAGCTTTTCACGCTGATGCTTTTGTTGGGGTTTAAGGCTTTATTGATGACCATTTGGTCGCGCAAGTCTTGTGCTTTTTCGTTTAGCATAAGGGTGTTCTCTCGTTCGTTATTTTATTGGACACCGCGGTCGGGACTAACCCAAGTCGCTTTGCGGTTTTTATTACGGAATATAGCTTTCGGAAAGCCGTGAGCTAAGGTCAGGCTGTTGAGCAGCCAGAACACGTAGGGGTACCAGATGCAGCTGATAAAATAGCGAAACAGGTTGCTCTCATAGCGGCTGTCAATCAGCAGGCTGATGGAAAATTGCATCATAAACAGCAGCAAGGTGATGATGCTGCTGACTTCCAACAGGCTGAAATTACCGATGCCGCCACTGGTAGCCAATTGATAGAAGCCGTAGAACATCATGCCGAACATGCTGTAGGCCCAAATCAAGGTTAAGAAGTATTCGAAATACAGCGGCCATAAGCGGAAATTATGCAGACGCCAAACGCTGCTGAAATACTTCATGATGACTTCAGCGCCACCTTGTGCCCAACGCAGGCGTTGTTTGTAGAGTCCGCGTATGGTTTCAGGCATCAGTACCCAGCACAGTGCGCGAGGTTCGTAAGCGATATTGTAGCCGGCAGTTTGTGTTTTCCAGCTGACATCAATGTCATCGGTAATCATGTTGTCGCTCCAACCGCCGATTTGGTCGGCGATTTCTTTGCGTATACACATGATGACGCCGGATACGGTAAATAACGTGCCCATAATGCTCTGTGAGCGCTTAATCAAACCGATAATTGAGCTGAATTCGGCAACTTGTAGTTTGCCTAACACCGTGCTGCGATTGCGCACGCGGGGGTTACCCGTAACCGCCCCAAGAGTGGGGTCGTTTTCCATGGTTTGCACCATATAGTCGAGGGCGTGGTAGTCGAGAATAGCATCGCCGTCAATACCGACAATGTATTTGCCGCGTGCATGGCGTAGGCCGTTGTTCATGGCAGAAGCTTTGCCGCCGTTTTCCTGATCAACGGCAATCACTTTTTCCGCCATTTTAGCCCAGCTTTGGATGATTTTCAGGGTATCGTCTTTACTGCCGTCGTTGATGAAAATCAGCTCGTAGTTGGGGTATTCCAAATTCAGTAGATGGGGGATAGAGCTGTTAAGGTTATCTGCTTCGTTGTAACAGGGGATGAGGACGCTCACCATTGGAGCGTCATCATTATAGGCAAATTCCGGCTCATTTGCTTTGTTTTCCCAGAACAGGAAATACAGCACGCCAGATAGGGTCCAGTAGATAGCCATTACGCCAGGATACATCATGACGAAAACGGCCAGATAATCATACCATTTCATGTAAGTTGCTCTTTTTATTCATCGGTATGAACCGAGTTTTCAGTTGCTTGTTAAGTCAGCGTGTGTTTGCCTGCTGGAGCGGTAAGCGGTAAGGCTGTTAAGCCCCGGCTAGAGGCGGAATTAGCGCCGCAGATTGGAGAAAACCGGCTTCAGTGCCGAGGCATTCGGGCGGTTGTTCTGGAAATCATCCGGGGTATAGCCATAGCTGAGCATACCGTTTTGCTTCAAGGCCTTCATACTACGGAACAAATCCTGCTCGGGCAGCGCTTGTTCTGTACGTCCGTTATAGGCTTGCAGCTCAAAGATCACGCGGTTGGGCTTGACTTTGCTGTCTTTAACGCTGTCAATCAAACGATCCAGCCATTGATTGGCTTTTCGTGCAGAGATGTTTGGCTGATTTTTCTGATACGGCATGGCCATCAATACGGTGTAGTCGTAATGAGCACTAAATTTAGGCAGACTTTGAGCTAGCCATTTTTGTGCTTTGTCATCCATCACCGTGCCCGCATAGAGGTAGCGACTGGTTTTCAGCATATTTTGACCGTTAAAGCTGTATTTTAGCGAAGCAGCTTTGAGTTGATCGGTATAACTGATGAGGTCATCAGCTTTTTCCCCTGCGGTAAGAGTAGGGGACTCATTGCCGGCTAAGAAGCGGTTGTCATGGAACAAAATGCCGTTGAAGCGGGTATAGAATGCCAAATCTTCAAAGAGATCCTGAGTCATTTGCCGGTTTTGGGGACTGTCGGGCAATATGCGCTGATAGTGTTGTGGCGTAGGTACGCCTGATTGGCGGCTTTGGCCAAGTTCGCTATTAAGGGGAAGCTTCTGTGCCATCATCGGCATCTTGGCATACACTTGAACCTGAAGGCGGGTCATCAATTGCCAAGCGACACGGCTGAACAGATCACTTTTCATCGGCAGATGGCGGTTGGGGAAGTAAGTTGCTTCGGCCACACCATCGTTGTTCACATCCGATAAAGCGTGTAAATAAACGGTATCGGCGCCAATGGCTTTCACTCGATCAATCAGTTTATCCAGATTACGGTTGACTTGGGTCGGATTGGGATCGTAGACATCGTCTAAATCGATTTGAACGGAACTTTTGATATCGGGCTCAAAGGTTTTGCCTTCCAGATAGGATTTCATCTGGCCATAGCCGGTTTCCTGATCAATCAGCAAACGCCCAATATGTTGGGTTGATGAGCGGTTGAGTTCATTATCATAAAGCGTCATGTCGCTTTCCAAACCGGCTTCACGGGCAATTTGGACAGCAGTATCATTAAATTGACCATAAGGCCAAATCATGATGCGTGGGCGCTGGCCGATTCGTTGTGCAATGATATCGGACGAACGAATAAGATCGCTGCGGATGCGGTTGCGGTATTCTTGCGGTGTTTCATAACGACCGTTTTGATAATTACCCGGTAACATGGCGGCGAATTGTGAGCCGAAAGAGTTGCCCGGTAGGCTGCGGTGCAGGTCATGGCTGTGTGAAGCGATTTCTACCAAACCGCTGTCTTTCATTTCTTTGGCCTGTTCCCAAGTAATCAGAGCGTTGCGCGGCATTTTTTTGTTGCCGTACATAAAGGTGCTGTTGGCAGGAGTATCCATCCAGCTGGTCACCAGCGCGAAGACTGCCGGATATTTATAAGCTTTCAGCAGGGGATAAATTTGGGTATAGAAGCTGGTATAGCCATCATCGAAAGTCAGCAACACTGGTTTCTCGGGCAGGGCGGTTTTGCCGGCACGGGCATCCAGAATTTGCTGCCAACTTACCGGGGTGTAGCCGTTACTTTTAAGCCAGTTGAAGTGGTCAACCAAGCGGTTGACGGTAATGGTTTGCGGATAATATTGGCGTTCGATTTCACCGGTTAGGCCGTCGTGATTTGTGTCCAGAATTTGGGGTGCAGATTCATCCACCACATTGTGGTAACACAAAACACCAAAGGCTGGATCGGTAGTGTTGGCGACGGCAGGAAGCATGACGCCGGACAGCACGAGTGCGCTGAGCAAATGTTTGTAGTTCATAAGAATCGGTTTTTCTGCAATTAATTAAAAATGGGCATATCGTTTTTCAGACAGGCATCTAGGATCTAATGCCTGTCTGAAAGCTGTTTATCTGATACGCTCTGTATTTTTATGGTGTAATGTTTTATCGCTTTTATGGATAAGGCCGGATCAGCGAAAGCGGACGTTCAGGTTAACGTTACCGAAGTTTTGAAACTCCGGATTACCGTCGTAAATCGCTTGTTTGCGACCCACCTCGTAGCCTAAGCCGATGTTTCGGGTTAAGGTCCAATCATGGCCGTATTTCAGAACCCAAGTATTCTCGGCAGCATGATCAGCCTGCCAGTAACGGCCGATGCCTCCGTTGAGGCGGTGGGTGAGCTTCACGCCGTTGGGCAATAGATTGAAATAGGATAAATCCAAGCTGCCGCTGAGGGTCTTGCTGTTTTTCGGGTTGTAGTAATACGCCGAAGCGATCTCTTTATTGTTGCTGTAATCTGCCCAAAGCGAGCTGTCGAGTTTCCAGCGGTTGTGTTGGAACAGCAATTGGGAAACCCAGCCGTATACACTTTTACGCACGTTGTCGTCATCAAAAGTCATCACGCTGGCGCCGAAGCCGGTGCGGGTGTTGCTGCTGGGGTTGTAGTTGGCGCTCAGGCTGTATTCGTTGGCGTAAACGTCTTGCAATAAGGCCTTGGTAGGGGTGTTAGCGCTGTTCTTAACCGCTTTGGCATTCAGGCTGACTTGTTCATTTACTCGCCAATTCACGCCGGCGCCAACATAGGCTTTTTCGTTCAAGTGGGTGCCTTGGCCGCCTTCAATATTCAGGGTGAGCGGGTAGAGGCTGAACTCTCCGCCTACACCCACTCGGCCGTGGCGCAAGGGGTCACCATGGTTGGGGACATAGCCGGATTGCTGATGAATATAGGCTCGGTGGCCACCCTTACTGCGAGGGCTGTACAAAGTGGTGCTCTGTTCCCACTCATTGCCGCTGTCGGCAGGGGAGGTGGCGCGGGTAATGCCGTAGTTAGCCTGTAATTGGGCGGCATGGGCATCGTCGTACATTCTCCAGAAGCCTTGATATTCCGGATCTTTACGGTCGATTTTGGCTGCCATTTCTTCCAAGCCCGCCCAGTTGCCTTTTTCGCTCAGAATGCTGCCGATGTTGTTGTTCAACCAAGCGTGGCCTTCGGGGGATATCTGTTGTTTGGCTTGTTCATACCAAGAAAGCGCTTCGTCTTCACGGCCATTCCATTGAGCTAAATCACCGCGTAAAGCCATCGCCCACGGATCTCCAGGGTGATCGGCCAGCCAGTCGTCCATGAGTTTAATGGCGCCTTTGATGTTGCCGTTCCAGGCTTCTAAGCGGGCATTCCAGAAATATTGCTTATCGTAATAAGGGTTATCGACTTGTGAAGTGCGAGTGAAGTCGTTGATGCTTTGATTGGGGTTCCAGTTGTTCAACAGTGCTTGCGCACCGGTGTAGTCACCACTATAGGCGCGGGCTTGCACCAGACTTTCGGTTAATTCTGCCGGTAGTTTGCCGTCGGCCGTTTTCTGGCGCGAGGCGATGTTTTCATAAACCTTGCGCACGGTGACTGGATTGCCGTTGATGGCGAGCGCTTCGGCGTATTGAGCCTGTACATAATCCGGCTGAACACCGCCTTGGCGTGCCAGGGTGTTGTAATCGGCTAAAGCCAGTTTGTCTTTTTCCAGAGCCACGGCGACTTCCATGCGATCGCGCAAGGCTTGAGTGTGGAGGCCGCTGCCGGGGGAAGTTTGATTGACTACTTCGCTGAGAGAGTCATAAGCGGCTTGTAGCCCAGCTTTGTTATTGGTGGTTTTGGCTTGACGGTATTGATTAACGGCCATGGCCTCTTTCAACCATAAGCGGTCGGCATCGCTGAAATAATTGGGGTATTTTTCCACCAATTCTTGTTGAACCGGGAAAACACGCAGCTGAGCGGCAGTACGGTACACTTGCAAAACCAAGTCTTTATCGCCGGGGTTGGCATCCAAGCGCTTTTGCAAATCGGTTAAGCGCTCGGTAAGGCTTTGCGATTGCTCGTTCAGGTAACGTTCGGCAAGTTGGATGTCTTCGTCGTTACCAAAGCGGCGTTGATATTCGGTGATTTGTTTTTTGGCCGCTGCGTATTCTTTGGCGTCAACCGCAGTTAACGCCCCGCCGAGAAAGCCGATTTTCAGGCTGGGATCTTGTTGTTGCAGGGCGGTATAGAATTGTTGAGCTTGGCTGAACTGTTTGCTATCGCGGGCGGCTTTGGCCAAATTTTGCAATTCGTCCACTGAATAGCGGTCGGCTTTGCAGTTGCCGCACACGCGCAGGGCTTCGGCACCGTTGCCTTGGCGAACCAATAAGGCAATCAGGTCGGCGCGCACTTTGGCGTCTTGGTTTTGGGCATAGAGTTTGCGCAGGGCCTCAATGGATTCAGCCAGCTGGCTTGCGCCGTCGCGGGCATGCAGCGCCCATTTTTCACGTTCGGCGTTAATGTCTTGTGCC
>CALFOA010000059.1 GCA_937919795.1 uncultured Neisseria sp. | reverse complement strand
ATGAAAGCCTTGCTGGAAGTACAGGCTAAGGATGAGCCGTCTGCTGAATAAGCCGATTATTGAGTAGCAATAGCAAAAAATGCCTGTCTGAAAAGCTTTTCAGACAGGCATTTTTATTCCAGCAATATCATTCACACTCATCGCAAGCATGTTGCAAAGCGATCAACTTCAATGCTTCCGATACGCCTGCAAAGCACGCACAACCGCTTCGATCATCTTCTGCCGATTGGCCGCATCGCTCACATAGGCTTCGTCCTGCTCATCAACAATCACCCCGATTTCCAACAACACCGCAGGCATTTCAGTTTGCTTCAAAACCGCCAAACCATCATAGCGATAAACCCCGTTTGCGGTGTCCAGCAGCGGCCTGTTTTCGCCTTCAATCGGCTCGGCATGATGCAATGTCGGCGAGCGACCCAAGATGCGTAACGCGCGACCAATGTCTGTTGCCAGTTGCTTGGATTGGTTGTATTGCGGATTCAACCCCGAAACAAACAACGAATAGCCGTGAATCGGGCGAATGGTACGATAGGCCTGTTTCCCTTGATGGCTGGTTTGCTCCAAATACTGCAACTGGGCGGAATCATGGTGTAATGAAACGAACACATCCGCCTGATGGCGATTAGCCAACGCAGCACGCTCAGCAAGCGCGATTTCCTGCTCCGGTTGGCGGGTAAGCAACACCTGCCAGCCATCCTTCTCCAGAGCGGTTTTCAAGCCGGCAACGAAGCGGTCGTTATAGACCACCTCGTATTCGCCACGCGCGCCTAAAGCACCGCCTTTACTAGGAGTATGACCGGAATCCAATACCAATAAAGACTGGGCGGCCGCCAGCGGCATCAGCAATGCCAACAAGCAAGCCGCCGCTCTCTTATGCCAAATGTTCATTACCAGCTACTACGGGTAATCATATCGGCGCGGCAATTGCCGGTTTTACACTCACGCAAACGGTCGCGCAGGTATTCGGTACGCTCGCGATTAACACGGTAATTGCAGTCTACATTGATGGTACCGCTCTCCGGCTCACAGCTGTTATCACGATAGCTCATCCATTGACGCTGCGTCTGTACCAAGCCTTGCCGGGTTTTACCACTCAATGTCGCCGTCAATTCTTTGTAGACCGTATTGAGTTCTTTATCCGATTCAACAAACAGCTTACTCATGCAATAAGTGCGGTCGTATGAGGTTTTGTAGTGGTCGCACGCATCAGCCGCCAGCGCCGGTGCCGCCAATGCCCATGCCAATGCTGCCGCAGCCGCCCATTTCAATCGTTTCATTTCTATTATCCTTCTATCTCGTGGTAAAAGTTTTCCAACGGCTGCAAACAAACAGCCGGTGCCATCGGTATCAACCGTAGCACCGGCTACTTTATCAGCGCGGGCGAGAGCCAGCAAGCACTTGCGTTAAATGTATCTTACGCCTTCCACACCAGCAAGGCATGATTGCGTTTGCCGCGTCGCAGAATAGTATATTTACCGAAGCGTTTGTGTTCATCGGTGAGCAAATAAGCATCATCGGGTTTTTCTGGCGCATGCTCAGGGTTGTTTAATTCCACCACGCGGCCGTTGACCAATACCGCTTTGCTGTTCACAAAACCGCGCGCTTCTTTATTTGATTGTGCCAAACCGGCCAACACCAAAGCCTCCACCACGTTCACGCTGCCGGATACTTCAAATGCGGGCAGGCCGTCTAGTGCGAGTTGCTCGAAATCGCTCTCGGTTAGGCTGCTTTGGTCTTCGGCAAACAGGCTTTCAGAAATGCGCTGCGCCGCTTCCAGCGCAGCTTCACCGTGAATCAGGCGGGTCATTTCTTCCGCCAGAATGCGCTGCGCCTCGGGCTTGGTGCCGCTGGCTTTGTCTTTCGCTTCGATGGCATCAATCTCGGCTATATCAAGGAAAGTAAAGTATTTCATAAACTTATAAACATCGGCATCGGCCACTTTCAGCCAGAACTGATAAAACTGATACGGCGAGGTTTTTTCTGCACTCAGCCACACCGCGCCGCCTTCGGTTTTGCCGAATTTGGTGCCGTCGGCTTTGGTCACCAGCGGCAGGGTTAAACCGTAAACCGTGGCCTTGTTCAAACGGCGGGCTAAATCGATGCCGGCGGTGATATTGCCCCATTGGTCTGAACCGCCAATTTGCAATACCGTGCCGTGGCGTTTGTTTAACTCGGCAAAATCATAGCCTTGCAGCAAAGCGTAAGCAAATTCGGTAAACGAAATGCCCACATCGTCGCGCTCGATCCGCTGTTTCACCGATTCTTTGTTCAGCATCGCATTCACCGAAAAATGCTTGCCGATGTCGCGCAAAAAGTCCAAACAATTCATGCTGCCGAACCAATCGTGGTTGTTGGCCATAATCGCGGCGTTATCACCTTCAAAGCTCAAAAACGGTGCCAACTGGCCGCGGATTTTTTCCACCCAGCTCGCCACGGTATCCGCCGTATTCAGGCTGCGTTCCACCGCTTTAAAGCTCGGGTCGCCAATCATACCGGTTGCTCCGCCCACCAAAGCCACCGGCGTGTGGCCGGCCAGTTGGAAACGGCGCAAAGCCAGCACCGGCAGCAGATGGCCGATGTGCAGGCTGTCGGCGGTGGGGTCGAAACCGCAGTAGAGCGAGATTTTTTGTTCGTTTAACAAAGCGTCTAAGGCTTCGGCATCGGTGGTTTGCGCGATTAATCCGCGCGCTTGCAGGTCTTGGATGATTGAGGTCATGGGATTTCCGTATTTAAACTGCGAAACAGCAAACAAATAAACGCGTATTTTACACCAAACATATGCGCCCGACGAATTCAGACAGGCATAGCAAGCACAAAAAAGAGAACCCGCAGGTTCTCTTACGCTGTTGCCGGTGAACAGCTTAACGGTGATGGTGTTTGTGGTGCCCGTTACCATTGCCGCGAAACTCTGCGCGATGATCATTGCGACGGTTGTTCCACTCGCGCTGATCACGTTTTACCGCCACCTGGCGCACATTACGGTTATCCCGTTTTTTAGCATGGTTGCGACGGTCTTCGCGATAATCGGCATAACGGCGGGCTTCTTTGTCGCGCAGCATATTGCGGTTAACCGCTTCGCGATAAGCATCATAATCCTTGCGGTTTTTAAACTCGCGGCCGCCGTAATAATAGCGATTGTTGTAACGGCCTTCGCGCTCGTAGTTGGCATTGTTTTTGGTCAACAAATTGCCTAACAGACCACCGGCAGCGGCACCGATTAAGGTTGATTCCATATTGTTGCCGATCACGCTGCCGGCTACGCCGCCAACAGCCGCACCGACGATGGTGCCTTGGGTGCGGTTCATCTACGCCATCGCCAGCGGGCTGGCCAGCAAAGTTACCGCCGTTAATAAACCGGTTAAACGAGTACTGATTTTCATTGTGTGCTCCTGTTTGCGTTTGGAAATGCGTCGGTTGCATCCTGCACCTGACGACGGCTTGATTATGCGGCAGCCGGATGCTTTCCCGCTCTACTCTTAGCATAAGTTTAATCTTGGTTTACCAAACCGCTATATTAGGCGTTGCATTTTACATACATAATTGTATGTATATTTCAGACAGGCATTATTTCATGTACATCACACGTAATCAGAAAACAAAAATACCCGGATAAACCGGGTATTTTGTAGGCATTTATAAGGCATTACACATTAAACAAAAAGTGAATCACATCCCCATCCTGCACCACATATTCCTTACCTTCGGCGCGCATTTTGCCCGCTTCTTTGGCTTTGGCTTCGCCGCCGAGCGTTACAAAATCATCATAAGCAATCACTTGCGCGCGGATAAAGCCGCGTTCGAAATCGGTGTGGATCACGCCGGCGGCTTGCGGGGCGGTGTCGCCTTTGTGGATGGTCCAGGCGCGGACTTCTTTTACGCCGGCGGTGAAATAAGTTTGCAGGCCGAGCAGGTCGTAGCCGGCGCGGATCAGGCGGTTTAAACCCGGCTCTTCTAAGCCCATCTCGGCGAGGAATTCGGCTTTTTCTTCGTCTTCCAACTCGGCGATTTCACTTTCCATCGCGGCGCATACGGCTACTACGGGAGCGTTTTCTTTCGCCGCCAATTCTTTCAGGCGATCGAGGTGGGGGTTGTTTTCAAAACCGTCTTCGGCGACGTTGCCGACGTACATGGCGGGTTTGGCGGTGAGCAGGAACAGCGGGCGCAACATGGCCAATTCATCGGCATCAAGGCCGAACGAGCGCACCGGGTTGCCTTGATCTAAGTGCGGCAGCAGTTTTTTGCACAAATCCACCAGTTTTTGCGCCTCTTTATCGCCGGAACGGGCGCGTTTTTCTTCGCGCACGATGGCTTTTTCCACCGATGCCAAATCGGCCAGCGCCAATTCGGTGCCGATGGTTTCGATGTCTGCAATCGGATCAACCTTGCCCGCTACGTGTACGATGTTTTCATCATCGAAACAGCGCACTACGTTCACAATGGCATCGGTTTCGCGAATGTTGGCGAGAAACTGATTGCCCAAGCCTTCGCCTTTGCTGGCTCCGGCCACCAAGCCTGCGATGTCGACAAACTCTACAATCGCGGGCTGCATTTTCTGCGGGTTCACGATTTTCGCCAATGCATCCATGCGCGGATCGGGCACTTCGACGATGCCGACGTTGGGCTCGATGGTGCAGAAAGGATAGTTGGCCGCTTCGATGCCGGATTGGGTTAAGGCGTTGAACAGGGTGGATTTGCCGACGTTGGGCAAGCCGACGATGCCGCATTTTAAGCTCATGTTTGTTCCTGAAATTGCTATTAAAATTAACAGGCGATTGTAGCATATTTCGTGCAGCTTGGCTGGCCGGATGGCTGTTGACCAAAGCCTTGGCAAGGGATAAAAAATGCCTGTCTGAAAAGTAAAATTTCTTTCAGACAGGCATTATGGCTGCTTTTATCAGCCTGGGTAATCACAGCAAGCCAAAGCTATTATTCGCTTGGGGTTTCCGGAATCGGTTTCTTTCTCTTCTTCATTAACAGCCAACAGCCAATAAACAACTGAATCCATGTTGAAATCAAGGTCATATATTGATCCTGCAAGACCTGGGTCAGCAGCGGATAGGTAGAAATCGCGTAAATGATGATATATAGCTCATGCCCTCTGCGTGCTTTTTTATACAAATACCAATGTATCGGCAGAAACAATACCGGAAGGAAAAAACCGAAGACGGCAAAGTCGCGGACATACACTTCATAAACGGTATAAAGATTGGTGGGTGCCGGTGTAAACTCATACCCGCGCACCAACGACATGGGGCGGTTGGTCAATCCTAAAGCCGCTAATACGCTAAAGAAAAAGCGCAGTGAGTATTCACCTAAAGCCGGTGCATCAAATTCACTCATCTGCATGGATAAGGCAACAAAAGGCGCAATTAAATAACTATGCGCGCTCTCGATAAAACTGGACATATTATCGCTGAATGACGCATCCGTCGAAGCACCTTTGGAGGTTAATGAAGCCACCAGCAAAAAGAAACTCAGCAATACACCGCTCAGTATCATTAAACTTTTTACCTTAAGCTTACCCAACAGCGCCAAGGGAACAACGGCAAACAGGAAAGTCATCAAAAAGAAAGTACGCCCGGTGGTCAGGAAGGCGTAAATCAAAGCAATCAATATAGACAGCACGGCCTGCCATTTATTCAACTGATTTTTTGCCGCATATAAAACACCGATGGCCGCGCTCAAGAAAGCAAAGCTATACAGATAGCCCAGTCTGCCCATATCTCTGCCTTCATTGTTAAAGGCATAACGCAAGCGGGTATAACCGGTACTGGTAAAAATACTCTGCCCCGCATAGCTAACCACCATTTGATAAAACGCCGGCAGCGCCAGCAGTAAAGCGATTTGCAATAAGGTAAACAGCTTTTTATTCAAAACATATTCATAAGGCAGCGCGGGTTGCTTTGCAATGGGCTTGCTCAACTGTGAACCAATCATGACAAAGAAGGCAAACAGGTGCACACAAACTTGAATCAGCAGATACTCTTCCGGAACCGGATAATAAACATCCTGAAAGACAGCATACATAATAAAAATAGCTGCCCACGAGCCAAAAAATAAGGTGAACGGATTGAACGGGCCAAATTTACCCAGTTTGGCGACAAATAGGCCAAATAGAGTAATTGCTATTAAAATAAAAAGGATAAAGATGGTCAGCATTTGCGTTTTAGAATGAAAGTGAGTAAGTCGTACCTAATATTTGTTTGTATTATAAGGTAAAATAAGTTCAATTGTAAGCAAAATAGCTGTTTTTTGTAATGATTTGTTTATACCATATTCATTTCAAACCTATTATTAAATTATTTAAACAACACAATCAACACCAAGGCCACGGCAATTACCGCCAGCCACAAACTCTGCCGCTGTTGGATTTTCACCAAATGCAGGTAAGCATCGCGCATTTCCTGCTGGCGGTTTTCGTCCACCAGCGCATTGATTTTGCGCGGCAGCGCGGGCAGGATTTGCGCCCAGTCGGGGGCTTCGTTTTTCAGTTGTTGGATAAACGCCTTGGGGCCGACCTGCTCGTTCATCCATTTAGTGAGAAAGGGTTTGGCGGTGTCCCATAAGTCTAAATCGGGATCAAGCTGGCGGCCTAAGCCTTCGATATTGAGCAAGGTTTTTTGCAGTAACACCAGTTGCGGCTGGATTTCGACGTTAAAACGGCGGCTCACTTCAAACAGCCGCATCAGCACTAGGCCAAATGAAATTTCCGATAAGGGTTTGTTGAAAATCGGTTCGCACACCGCGCGCACGGCGGCTTCCAGCTCTTCGGCACGGGTATCGGCCGGTACCCAGCCCGATTCGATATGGGCGGTGGCGACACGGTGGTAATCGCGGTTGAAGAAGGCGAGAAAATTAATCGCCAGATAGCGTTTGTCGTAATCGGTAAGACTGCCGACGATGCCGAAATCGAGTGCGATGTAGCGGCCGTCGTCGGCCACCAGAATGTTGCCGGGGTGCATATCGGCATGGAAAAAGCCGTTGCGGAACACTTGGGTAAAGAAGATTTCCACGCCGTAGCGGGCGAGTTGGTGCAAATCGATGTGGTTGGCTTTTAAGGCGGCGATGTCGGCCACCGGCGTGCCGTTCATCCATTCGATGGTGAGCACGTCGCGGCTGCAATAATCGTAATGCACTTTGGGCACAATCAGCATGGTGCTGTCTTTGAAGTTGCGGCCGAGTTGGCTGGCATTGGCGGCCTCGCGCATCAAATCGAGTTCGTCGTGCAGATATTTATCAAACTCGGCCACTACTTCGCGCGGTTTCAAGCGTTTGCCGTCGGCAAACAGGCGTTCTACCCAGCCGGCACCGAAACGCAATAAAGCCAAATCCTGTTCGATGACCGGCACCAGATTGGGGCGCAACACCTTCACCGCCACTTCTTCGCCGCTGTGCAAACGGGCTTTGTGTACTTGCGCAATCGAAGCGCTTGCCACCGGCGCGGTTTCAAATTCGGCGTACAACACCTCAATCGGCTGCCCCAGCGCCGCTTCAATCTGGCGGCGCGACAGCTCGGCATCAAACGGCGGCACCCTGTCTTGCAGCTTGGCCAACTCCAGCGCATAAGCGGGCGGAATCAAATCGGGGCGGGTGGACAGCACTTGGCCGAACTTCACAAAAATCGGCCCCAGGCTTTCCAAGGCCTCGCGCAGGCGCACCGGCAACGCTTGCTCACTTTTCTGATCCGATTGCGGCAGTTTCTGAATCAGGGTACGCAACCAAGCCGGGCGGATGTGGTCGGCAAAAATATCCGTCAAACCATAGCGGTAAACGGTTTTGGCAATCACGGTAGAGCGTTTGAGCCATTTCATGGTGTTATCTGCAACAATCGGGAAAAGCGTTATTATAATATAAAAGTGTGAGACGGCAGGGGCTGCCTTAGCGAATATGCCTGTCTGAAAAAACCACCCAACGAGTTTCTGTATAATAAAATTTCTCTTTATAAATCAAAAATCAGCAATATTATTCATGCAGGAAAATAATATTTTTCACCCAAATAACGCGTATTTCCTGTTGATTTCAATCATTTAAGCGCATAACCTGTATCAAACTGATTCATATCTTTCAGACAGGCATATTTAAATACCTGCCCGCACCTTTCCAGAGAGCGCCTTATGATTGCCCCACAAAAAAAACTCAGCTTCGAATTTTTCCCCACCCGCACACCGGAAGGTCGTGCCAAGCAGATTATTACCCGCAAACAGCTCAGCCAATATAATCCTGAGTTTTTTTCCTGCACTTCCGGCGCCGGCGGTTCCACCAAAGAAGGCACGCTACAAGCCATCACCGATATTCTGAGCGAAGGCATCCCCGCCGCCCCCCACCTGCCCTGCATCGGTGAAACGCCGGAAGAAATCAAAGAATTGCTTGAGCATTACAAAGAAATGGGCGTGCGCCATATTGTGGCCTTGCGCGGCGATATTCCCTCCGGCATGGGCCTCGGCATGAGCGGCTTGCGTTATGCCAATGAACTGGTGGAACTGATTAAAAGCGAATACGGCGACTACTTCCACATCGAAGTGGCCGCCTACCCCGAATACCACCCGCAATCGCGCAGCGCGGAAGACGATTTGAACAATTTTGTGCGCAAAGCCAAAGCCGGTGCCGACTCGGCGATTACCCAGTATTTCTACAATCCCGATTCCTATTTCCGTTTTGTCGACGACGTACAAGGCCGCGGCGTGGACATTCCGATTATTCCCGGCATCATGCCGATTGCCAGCTTCTCCAAGCTCGCCCGTTTCTCCGACACCTGCGGCGCCGAAATCCCACGCTGGCTGCGCCTGAAGCTACAATCTTATGCCGACGACACCGCTTCCATCAAAGCGCTGGCGCTGGATGTGGTCACCGAAATGTGCGAACGCCTGCTGCGCGAAGGCGCGCCCAGCCTGCATTTCTACACATTAAACCAGGCCGGTTTGGTTTCCACCATTTGCCAGCGTTTGGGTTATTGATTTTAATCGGCAGTTGCATACATGCCATTTAAATTATGCTAAAATATGTCCATATCATTGCTGCTGCCGATTGGCAGTTTCTGATTTCCTTCTTTTCTTGTTGCTAAACAGAAAAGCTTCGCGGGCGAAAGCCCGCTTTTTTATGCCCTTCATCTTAAAAAATCAAGGCCGTCTGAAACCTTTCAGACGGCCTTGATTTTTTAAGCGCCCACAACCATATATAACAAAATTCAACCCGGAAAATACCATGAGCCACACCACCCACCTGCAATTTGAAGACATCGACAACGCCGTGCTGCAACGCCTGTGCGGTGCGCTCGACAGCAACCTGGCCACGCTGGGCAAAGCGCTCGATATCCAAATCAGCCGCCGCTTCGGCAACTTTACCTTTATGGGCAGCCTCGCACATGCCGGGCGCAACGCCTTACTCGCCTTGGCCGCCGTGGCCGAAAAAGGCGATGTGTCCGACAACGATATCCGCCTCGCCGCCGTGGAAGCCAAAACCGCCGATGAGGCCTTTGAAGCGCAAACGCGCGACCAGCAATATTATTTCCGCACCAAGCGCGGCAGCATAGGCGGGCGCACGCCGCGCCAAAACGGCTATATCCGCGCCCTGCTCAACCACGATGTGGTGTTCGGCTTAGGCCCTGCCGGCACCGGCAAAACCTATCTGGCCGTGGCCGCAGCGGTGGATGCGATGGAAAAGCACCAAGTCGAGCGCATCGTGTTGGTGCGCCCGGCGGTGGAAGCCGGCGAAAAGCTCGGCTTTCTGCCCGGCGACTTGGCGCAAAAAGTCGACCCCTATCTGCGCCCGCTTTACGATGCGCTTTACGATTTGATGGGCTTCGACCGCGTGACCAAACTGCTTGAAAAAGGCCTGATCGAAATCGCGCCCTTGGCCTATATGCGCGGGCGCACGCTCAACGGCGCTTATGTGATTCTCGATGAAGCGCAAAACACCACGCCCGAGCAGATGAAGATGTTTCTCACCCGCATCGGCTTCGGCGCCAAAGCCGTGATCACCGGCGACATCAGCCAAATCGATTTGCCGCGCCACATCAAATCCGGCCTGAAAGATGCCAAAGAAAAGCTCGCCGGCATCGAAGGCCTTTATTTCCACACCTTCACCAGCGAAGATGTGGTGCGCCACCCGCTGGTGCAGAAAATCGTGGAAGCCTATGACGCCGCCGACGAGCAGGCGCAACACACGAAAGAATCATCATGAGCCTTTTGCTTTCCATTTTGGTGCTGATTGTGGCGCTCGAGCACTTATTCATCATGTGGTTGGAAATCACCGTGCCCTCACCCAGAGCCGCGCGCGCGTTCAACATCAGCTTGGAAAAATTGCAGCAGCCAGAAATCCGCACCCTGTTTGCCAACCAAGGCCTCTACAACGGCTTTCTCGCCGCCGGCCTGATTTGGAGCCTGTTTGCCGCGCCCGAGCTGGCACGCCCTTTGCAGGCTTTTTTTCTCGGCTGCGTAATCAGCGCCGCCCTGTTTGGCGCCTACACATCGAGCAAAAAAATCCTGTGGGTGCAGGGCGCGCCCGCTTTGCTGGCCTTTTTAGTGTGGCTGGTTGTTTGAATAAATATAATGCAGGCCGTCTGAAAGCTTTCAGACGGCCTGTGATGATGACGTTTAACGGAAACCATTGATTATGAACACCACATTGCATATCGCACCCGAGCACACCACCCTCACCCTGCCCGACGGCAGCCGCCACACGCTTGCCATCGGCAGCGCCACCTTGCTGCGCCACAATCCGCCGAGCGAATACGAATGGGAGCGCGCCATCATGACGGTGGAAGACGCCATCTCACCGCTGCAAACGCTTATCAACCCCCAAAGCACGCTTTATCTCGCCCAGCCCGAGCTGGCTGTGCTGGCCGATGCGCAAGGATTGCTCAGCCGCGAAACCGTGGAGCAAACGTTTCAACACATCAGCCGCTATCCCACGCCCGACACCCTGCCCGACACCGCCGAATTCAAAGCCCTGCTGCTGATTGTGCGCGAATGGCAGCACCATATGGGCTTTACCCAAGCCTTATTGCTTACCGAGTAATGCCCATCCAAAAATAACCTAACTTCGTTGTCTCACCTTGCCGTAGTACTATCTGTACTGTCGCAGACTTCTGCCTGGTTAGCTTACTTTTTGAATGGATATAACAGGCCGTCTGAAAACATCCGCCCCGCCGGCATCCGCACCAAAACACCACACTTGCCCGAAGCCGTCTGAAAAAACAGGCAAACGCCTTGTTCAGACGGCCTGCGATTCAGTATGATTCAAGCTTCTGCAGACACATTTTCCACACCCATGACATTCACCACCCTTCTGAGCATTGCGCTGGGCATCGGCCTGGCTGCCAGCGCGGGCTTTCGCGTGTTTCTGCCCTTGTTTGCCCTGAGCCTTTCGGCCTATTTCGGCTTGTGGCCGGTCAACGAAAACTGGCAATGGCTCGCCTCCACCCCCGCGCTGATTATTCTCGGCGTGGCCACCTTGGCCGAAATCGGCGCTTATCTCGTGCCTTTTATCGACAACCTGCTCGACACCTTGGCCGTGCCTTTGGCCGGCATTGCCGGCACCGCCATCATGGCCTCGACCACCGCCGATTTAAGCCCCGCCATCACCTGGACGCTGGCCATTATCGCCGGCGGCGGCGCCGCAGCCGCGATTAAAGGCGCCACCGCCACCGGCCGCGCCGCCAGCACCGTGACCACCGGCGGGCTGGCCAACCCTGTGGTTTCCGTGGCCGAAACCGGCGCAGCTGTGTTCATGACGCTGCTGAGCCTGTTTATCCCCTTTGCCGCCGTGCTGCTTGCGCTGCTGCTGGCTTTTTGGGCCTGGCGCAAATACCGCGCCTATCAGCGCAACAAACACCCCGTTACCACCGTTTAAGGCCGCCTGAAACCGATGAAATCCGCCAAACGCTATCCCTTTTTAAGCTTGCAGCAACAGCGCTTCACCCTGCATTTCAGCAACCAAAGCAGCGCAGTGCACACACCGGCCGAGCGCGACTTTTACCGCTGGGCCTGGCAAGCCCTGAAAAACGAATACCGCCGCGCCCAAATCAGCATTATTCTGCTCGATGAAACTGAAGCCCGCGCCTACAACCGCGACTATCGCGGCAAAGATTACGCCACCAATGTGCTGAGCTTCGCGCTGAACGAAGGCGAAGATTTACCTACCCCCCACCTTTCAGACGGCCTTTTCGGCGACTTGATTATCTGCCCGCAAGTGGTGCTGAAAGAAGCCGCCGAGCAAGGCAAAACACCCGCACAGCACTTTGCCCACCTCACCCTTCACGGCGTGTTGCACCTGATGGGCTACGACCACATCGAAGACGATGAAGCCGAAGCCATGGAAACGCTTGAAATCCGCCTGCTGAATCAGTTAGCATACCCCAACCCCTACGCACAGGACGAAATCTGACATGGACGATGCCCCGTCGAAACCGAATTTTTTTGAACGCCTCATCAACCGCCTCACCGGCGACGCCCCCGAAACCGCCGACGAGGTGGTGAATATTTTGCGCCAGGCGCACGAGCAGGAAGTGTTTGATGCCGACACGCTGGTGCGGCTGGAAAAAGTGCTCGATTTTGCCGAATTAGAGGTGCGCGACGCCATGATCACACGCAGCCAGATGGATGTGATTAAAGCCGGCGACAGCATCGAACGCATCATCGCCTATGTGGTGGAAACCGCCCATTCGCGCTTCCCCGTGATTGGCGAAGACAAAGACGAAGTGTTGGGCATTCTGCACGCCAAAGACCTGCTCAAATACACGCTCAACCCCGAGCAATTCAACCTCAGCGCCGTGTTGCGCAGCGCCGTGTTTGTGCCCGAGAGCAAGCCGCTCAACCTTTTGCTGAAAGAATTCCGCGAGCAGCGCAACCACATGGCCATCGTGGTCGATGAATACGGCGGCACCTCCGGCCTCGTTACCTTTGAAGACATCATCGAGCAAATCATCGGCGACATCGAAGACGAATTCGATGAAGACGAAAGCGCCGACAATATCTTTCCCGTATCCGCCGAGCGCTACCGCATCAACGCCACCACCGAAATCGAAGACATCAACCAATATTTCGGCACCGACTACAGCGATGAAGAAGCCGACACCATCGGCGGCCTGGTGATTCAGGAAATCGGCCACCTGCCCGTGCGCGGCGAAAAAGTGATCATCGGCCCCCTGCAATTCACCATCGCCCGCGCCGACAACCGCCGCCTGCACACCTTAATGGCCATGCGCGTGAAAGAAGACGAATAAAGTTTAAACAAAAGCGCAAATAAAACAAGGCCGTCTGAAACGTTTCAGACGGCCTCAAACCTTTGCAAACTCCCTTTTGTCGCGCCTGCGCAAGCGGTAGATAGGCACGGCAAGAGCCCGTAGGTCGGATTCTCGAATCCGACACTTGTTCGCAGAACAAGGCACGCACATCACTTTGGCCGCCGGCCAAACGTCGGATTCAAGAATCCGACCTACGCGGAT